>JAYZBK010000109.1:0-5746 GCA_036339295.1 Planctomycetota bacterium | reverse complement strand
GGGCGGACGCCCTGCGGGCGGAGATCCGTTCGCTCGGCAACGTGAACCTGGAGGCCATCGACGAACTCGGAGACCTCGAGCTCCGGAACGAGGACCTCGCCCAGCAGCTCGAGGACATCGACGATGCGCGGATCCGACTCGCGGAGCTGGTCGAGAAGCTGGACGTGGCCTCGCGAACCCGTTTCGAGGAGACGTTCAATCGCGTGCGGGCGAACTTCGCGGGCAACGGCGGCATGTTCCGGCGGCTCTTCGGTGGAGGCAGCGCGGATCTCTACCTCATCCCGGACGAGGACGGAACGGTCGACTGGCTGGAGTCGGGGATCGAGATCCGGGCGAAGCCCCCGGGGAAGGAACCCCGCGTCATCAGCCAGCTCTCCGGTGGCGAGAAGACGATGACCGCGGTGGCCCTGCTCATGGCGATCTTCCAGAGCAAGCCGTCCCCCTTCTGCATCCTGGACGAGGTCGATGCCGCGCTCGACGAGGCGAACGTCGAACGGTTCTGCAACGTGGTTCGCGAGTTCCTCGACCAGTCGCACTTCATCGTCATCACCCACCACAAGCGGACGATGCAGGCGTGCGATCGACTCTTCGGCGTCACCATGCCTGAACGCGGGGTCTCGCGTCGCGTGACCGTCAAGTTCGACGAGGTCGACGGCGACGGACGGATCGCCGAATCGGCCGTGCGCCGCGAGGAGGCGAACGAGGACGAGCCGGCGACCTCCATGACGATCGAGACCGAGCCGGTCGACCTCGGTCGCCGGAGCGACTCCGACGGCGTGGGAGCCGGTCGGGCGAACGTCCTCGCCGAAGCCTGGGACGACTGAGCCCCCCGACCGGGGTCCGTTCCCGATCAGTCGCCGGAGTCCGGGGCTTCCTCGACCACCTCGAGCCACGCACGCACGTCGTCCCCGAGCCGGGCCCAGGCCTCGGACATCTCCTCGAACGCCTGCCGGCGGGACTCGTTCGGATCGGCCTGGGCGAGACTGGCGGCCAGGGCCGCCGCGTACCCGGTCGCCTTCTCCTGGGTCAGGAGCAGGGCCCGCTCGAAACGCCGCCCGCCGGAAAGCAGCAACGTCGCCGCCTGCTGGTCCGCGATCCGGTCGCGAGCGTCGACCTCGATCAGGGGCAGGCCGTCCTCGGTTCCTTCGATGGCGGGTGGTAGCGTCGCCATCGAGCGGATCGACTTCAGGTCGGCCTTCGCTCGAGACGAGATCCGTCGCACCACATTGGCGATGCCACCACGCGGTGACTTGAGGACGAGGATGTCCGCCAGCCTCGACTCGTCGGCGAGGAGTCCGGCCAGCAGGGCGTGCCCTCGGGCGAGCGACGACGCCCCGGCCTCCGTGGCCTCGAGCGGACGATCGATGGTGGAACGGCACGCCGGGCAGGCCATGGCGACGCAGCCCAGCAGGAAAAGCGGCATCACGCGGGAGGGCCGGGACGTCCGGGGTCGTTGCTTCATCTCGGGCCTCCGGTCGAGGACGCGTGTCGTGACATCAGAACACCTCGGCGGCGATGCGATGGCTCTCGGCGTGGAGATCCGCGGTCAGCCGTGGGGTCTCCGCATACCCCCCGGAGAGTACGAGAACCACCGGGAGGCCGGCGTCGCGGAGGAGGGTCTGGGCAAGGCGTTCCCGACGCCGGAGTCCGTCCCTCGTGAGGGCGAGGCGTCCGTAGCGATCGCCGACCACCACGTCCACGCCGGAAAGCAGGAAGGCGATGTCCGCCTCCGCGGCCGTGATCGCCTCGGACAGGGTCGGTTCGAGGCGGGCGAGGTACTCGACGTCGCCGACGTGGTCCGCGAGCGGCACGTCGAGATCGCTCGGCGGCTTCTTCATCGGGAAGTTCCGCTCTCCGTGGATCGAGTAGGTGAAGACGCTCTCGTCACCGGCGAAGCACAGCGCGTTCGCGTTGCCCTGGTGCACGTCGAGGTCGACGATCAGGGCCCGCCGCACCTCCTCCTCCCGTTGGAGGATCCGGATGGCGACCCCGACGTCGTTGAGGACGCAGAACCCTTCGCCGTGATCCGGGCAGGCATGATGGGTGCCACCGGCGAGGTTCGCGGCGACGCCGTCCTCGAGGGCCTGCCAGGCCGCCGAGACGGTGCCGTTCGCAGCCAGCCTCGATCGCCGGACCAGGGCCTCGCTCCACGGGAGTCCGAGCCGCCGTTCCTCGAGACGATCGAGGGTCCCCTCCCGCAACTTCGCGAGGTACGAGGCCCCGTGCACCAGCGACAGGTCCTCCCAGGCGATCTCGGTCGGCTCGACGAGTTCGGCCGCAGCGACCAGGCCCTCCGCGAGAAGGATGTCGCGCAGCGCCGAGAACTTCCGCATCGGGAAGGGGTGCCCTTCCGGGAGGGGGATCTCGTAGTCGGGGTGGAAGCAGGATCGCATGGGTCGGGATCCGGCGAACCGCGGAGCGCTCGATCAGGCCTCGAACCGGTCGATCACCGCATCGGCGAAGGCCTCGGTCCCGAGATCGCCCCCGAGATCGCCGGTCCGGCTTCCCTCCGCGAGGGCACGATCGAAGGCGTTGCGAACCCGTCGGGCAGCTCGACCCACGGCCTCGTCCCCGGTCGTCACGGACAGGTGCTCCAACATCATCACCCCGCTCATCAGGATGGCGAGGGGATTCGCGACTCCCTGTCCCGCGATGTCGGGGGCGGAGCCGTGGACCGCCTCGAAGACCGCACACTTCTCACCGAAGTTCGCGCCCGGGGTGACGCCCAGGCCTCCGACGAATCCGGCGCACAGGTCGCTGACGACGTCGCCGTAGAGGTTCTCGCAGAGGAGGAGTCCGAACCGGCTCGGATCCTGCACGAGCCGCATGCAGGCGGCATCGATGATCAGCTCCTCGTAGTCGATGTCCGTGAACGACTCTTCGTGGACCTCCCGCGCACAGCGGATGAACAGGCCGTCGGAGAGCTTCATGATGTTCGCCTTGTGGAAGGCCGTCACCCTCGCGATCCCGCGGTCCCGGGCATAGGCGAAGGCGAATCTCGCGATCCGTCGGCATGCCCGATCGGTCGCGACCTTGAGGCTGGTCACCACGCCCGGCGTGATCTCGTTCTCGATGCCCGCGTAGAGCCCTTCGGTGTTCTCTCGGACGACCACGAGGTCGATCCCGTCGTAGCGGGTTTCGACGCCCGCGAGGGAACGCACGGGGCGGACCGCGCCGTAGAGGTCGAGCCGCTTCCTGAGGGCGACGTTGACCGACGAGAAGCCACCTCCGATGGGCGTCGTGCAGGGACCCTTGAGGGCCGTTCGCTCCTCGAGGATCGCCTGGACCGTCTCCTCGGGGAGCAGGTCGGCGTGCCCGGCGTCGAGGGCCGCGACCCCGGCCTCCCGGGTGACCCATCGCATGGAGGACCCGGTCCCCTCGAGCGAGGCGTCGAGGACCCGGCGGGCGGCCGCGACGACCTCCGGGCCGATTCCATCACCAGGCACCAGCACGCAACCATGTTCCACGGGGGGGGCTCCTTGTCGACGGTCGACGAGGCCGGGCGAGGCCCGTCGGGAAGTGTTCGAGGATACCGCGCCCCCCTGCCATCGACGTGGCGGGTACCGTCACGAAATGCCGGATGTGGAACCCCAGCCCGTCGATCTCCTCGTGGTCGGCACCGGAATCGCCGGACTCTGGATCGTCGACGCGGCGCATCGAAGCGGCCGCACCGTGGTCGCGGCCGAGGCCTTCGAGTCGGGCCGGGGACAGAGCGTGAGCGCCCAGGGAATCATCCACGGCGGCTTGAAGTACACGCTCCGCGAGAAGGACGTCGCCGCCGCGGGCGCGATCCGCGACATGCCCGCGTCCTGGCTCCAGCTCCACGACGCCCCCGATGCGGAGGGCCCGGATCTCCGGTCGGCCAGCGTCAGCAGTCCCTGCACCTGGATCTGGCGGACGGATCGACTGGCCTCCAGGATCGGCATGCTCGGGGCGCGGGCGGTCCTCCGCACCCGCCCGGAGAACGCCCCGCCCTCGGAGCGTCCCGCGGTTCTCGCGAACACGCCCGGCCCCGTCCTCCGCGTGCCGGAACCCGTCTTCGACACCGGTTCGGTGCTGGAGGCGCTTTCCGCACCGCATGCAGGCCGGATCGTCGCCGTCGACGGCCCGGAGGGCCTCGAGTTCAACTCGCGAGGCGGCGAGATCGACCTCGTCACGCTCCGCAGCGGTGAGGGCGAGGTCTGCGTCCGTCCCGGGGCGGTGGTCCTGGCGGCCGGGGCGGGCAACGAGGGGCTCCTGTCCCGCCTCGGCCTCGACGCCGGGATCGCCCAGCGCCGCCCGTTGCACATGACGCTCCTGCGAGGCCGGGACCTTCCCGTGCTCCACGGCCACTGCGTCGACGGCAACCGAACCCGCGTCACGATCACCTCCGCCCATGACGACGAGCACGTGGTCTGGCAGATCGGCGGTGAACTGGCCGAGTCGGGCGTCGAGCGTGATCACGTGGCCCAGGTCGCTCGGGCCCACGAGGAACTGCGGGCCGTCCTGCCCGATCTCGACCTCGATCGGATCGCGGATGCCGCGTGGGCCACCTACCGGGTCGATCGTGCGGAACGTCGCACCGGCCAGGGCTTCCGTCCCGACGACGCCAAGGCGGAGGTCTTCCATGGAGGCCGCCTCATCGCCGCATGGCCCACCAAGTGGGCGCTGGCACCGAGGCTGGCGGCGGAGGTCGTCGCCCAGCTTCCCCCGGCCGACGCGTCCTCGTCGCCCCCGCGATTGGCTCCTCTACGGCCGCCGTCGATCGCCCCGAATCCATGGAAGGAGGCGACATGGACACCCCACCGCGACGTCCGCTCGGGCGGACCGGCCTGACCGTCTCCCCGATCGGCTTCGGCGCCTTCAAGATCGGTCGCAACACCGGCACGAAGTACGCCGATGCCTACGACCTTCCCGACGACGACCGATGCCGGGCGATCCTCGAAGGGGTCCTCGATCTCGGGATCAATCTGATCGACACCGCGCCCGCCTACGGGACGAGCGAGGAACGCATCGGGCGACTGCTCGGCGCCCGGAGGGACGAGTTCATCCTGAGCACCAAGATCGGCGAGACGTTCGAGGACGGAAGGAGCCGCTACGACTTCACCGCCGGCGCGGTCGAGCGGAGCATCGATCGGAGCCTCGAGCGGCTTCGAACAGACCGGATCGACCTGCTCTTCGTCCACTCGGATGGGAACGACGAATCGATCCTTCGGGCCGGAGAGACCCTCGAAGCGATGTCCCGCCGTCGCGACCTCGGCGACGTCCGTTGCATCGGGTTCAGCGGGAAGACGGCGGATGGGCATCGGCTCGCCCTCGAGATGGGCGTGGATGTCCTGATGGTGGAATACCACCTTCACGACGACTCGCAGCGTGCGGTCATGGAGGCCGCGGAGTCCCGCGGCGTCGGGGTGGTCGTCAAGAAGGGCCTCGCGTCCGGACGCATCCCGGCCACGGAGGCCGTCCCCCACTGCCTGGCCGGGCCCGGCGTGGCCTCCCTCGTGGTGGGGTCCCTGAACCTGGACCATCTCGAGGCGAACCTGCGCTCGGCATCCGACCGACCGGATCGCGACGATCAGCCGTCGTCCCGGTAGCGGTTCATGATGGGGGCGAGCTCGTCCAGGGGGAATCGCCAGCCCGCCCAGCCGTCGTCGAAGACGACCCACTTCGCACCGAGCACGTGCTGGCCGACGCAGAGTCGGGCCGCTTCGGGCACGGGGAACGACATCACCGAGGCCTTGCCGCCCTCCGGGACGAGGTTCTGGAG
>JAYZBK010000108.1:0-5493 GCA_036339295.1 Planctomycetota bacterium | reverse complement strand
CCTCGTGGTCGCGTGCGACGGCTTCCCGGAGAGGCGTTCGACGGGGGCCGCGGCCCCGGACGTGGTCTCGGCCCTGCACACGGACGCCACGATCGACCAGCAGGTTCGCGTCGGGGGGACCGTCGCCTTCGACCTTCCGGCCCACGCCGGGACCGGTTACGCCTGGCGGCTCATCGGCGATCCACCGCCGTTCCTCGTCTTCGAAGGCGATCCGGTGTTCACGGCGGTGGACGCGGATCGAATGGGTTCCAGCGGCACCACCCGCTTCACCGCCAAGGTGACCGCGGCGGGCACCGCGACGCTGGCGTTCGAGTACGTCCGAGCGTGGGAGAAGGACGCCCAGCCCGTCCGCATGGCCCGGGTCCGGGTGGATGCGGTCGCCGGCGGGTGACTTGAACCGAAAGCCGTCGTCGCGCGAAAGGGGATCCGCACGTCGGAGTCCTCATGGAGCCCCCCGGCCGGGCACCGATCCGGCCCTCGCTTCCGCTCCAGAGGACGACCAGATGACGCTGACCGACGTGATCGACCGAGAGGTCGCCGGGCCCGACGGCCCGCTCCGCATCGCGGCCATGTACGCCTCCCTTCCCCCGGGCATCCGGCAGGGCGACACCGGGCAACGAGGTCGGATCTACGCCGAGGTCGAGGACCGCCACGGTCGACGGTGGCAGGCGATCGTGGATGGGGAACGAGCCGACCTGATGGAACGCATCGACTTCTGATCGTCCACGGAACGCCTAGTCGGCGGTCCACGTGGTGGGCGATCGATCGAGGTGATGCACCAGTCGTCCGCCGTCGTGCGAGACGACCACGATCACCGCGGTGGTGGCGACGATCGTCGCGGTCGCCGCGAGTCCCGCGATCATCGGGATGCCCCGGGCCCGCACCAGCGACAAGGCGACGAGCACCGAACTCGCGGCGAGCAGGAGCGGCACCCGCTCCCCACGCTCCTCGTGTCGTGCCAGCACGTCGCGAGCCTGGTCGTTGGTCAGCCTCGCCTCCACGATGGTGGCGCCGTCCTCTCCCGCTTCGGTCGCCTGCCACGCGACGACCGCGGTGCCGAAGAGCACGACCGCCAGCAGGATCCGGTACGCCCGGGCGGTCCGGCCGGCGATGAACGGAAGCGCCGCGACGAAGGGGATCGCGAGGATCGAGATCGCGATGGGGAAGTGGACGAGCATCGCGTGACGAGTGATCGGATCGGCGAACGACTGTCGGACGCTTTCGAGGAACTCGGACATCGAGCGGCACTCCTTCGATCGGATGGCGGGTGGATCGCTGGTCCGGAGGGTACGCTCGTCGCCACCCGACGTGGTTCCGAATCCACCTCCGGAGATCTCCCATGTGCACCCGGATCGATCTGAAGGTCGCGTTGTCGGTCGGAATCGTCCTTGCGGCGATCACGTCCCTCGATCCATCGGCGGAAGCCGAGGGCCGGGACGACGAGCCCGGGACGACCGGCCGGTTCCTTCGCGAGACCTGGCATGGCTCGACGGGCTCCACCGGACTCGAGGACGATGCGACGTTCGTCGCCGCGCCGGATGCGTCCACCCGCATCGACCTGCCGATCGGAGCGTCCGGGGCACCCGACGGGTTCCTGCAACGTGTTCGCGGATGGGTCGAGGTCCCCGCGACCGGTTCCTATCGCTTCGCCATCGCCTCGGGCGGTGATTCGGTGCTTCTCGTGTCGCCCGACGGCGATCCCGCCACGGCCTTCCGGGTCGCGGCGGTCGAGGGCCGCTCGGGTCCGGGTCGCTTCGACCTTCCGGGGCAGGTCTCCCGTCCGGTCACGCTGATCCGGGGCCAGCGGTGCTACATCGAGGCCCGCCATCGGGACGACGCGGGGGGATCGACGGCCGACGATCACCTGACGATCGCCTGGAAGGTCCCCAGGTCGGGGCTCGATCGTCCCGTCCCGATCGGAGCCGTCGTCGAACCTCGCTTCCTCCTTGAAGTCTGGGAGCGGGTCCCACAGGGGGATCCGACCCGGATCCTGGGGTTCGAGCGGAAGCCGGACCGCACGCGTCGAGTCGTCGATCTCGCCACGCCGGAGGACATCGGCTCCTCGGTGGCGACCCGCCTCTCCGGGACCTGGACGGCTCCGCGACGTGGGAAGTACCGGTTCATGCTTTCCGCCGACGACCTCGCGCAGCTGGCGGTCCGGGCCGTGTCGGAGGAGCCGGTCGTCCTGGGAACGGCTCGACTGGACTCGTGGACGGCTCCCGACTCCTGGGAGGGGAGGCCCGGGCAGGTGACCGGGGAGATCCCCCTCGAGGCCGGCCAGGCGGTTCGGATCGAGGTCCTGCACTCCCAGGGCTCCGGGCCCGGTCACGCGGCGGTGGGGGTGTCCGGCCCGGGCGTGGACGAACGGCCCATTTCGTCCCCGATCGTCCTCGACGGGCCTTCCCGGCCCTGAGACTCGCGAATCGAGGACATCGGCGGCTCCAGGGCGAGTGGGGGGACGAACTCGCTGCCGTCCGTGTCGTATCCATGCCCAGGTCCGGAGGCCGCGTCCGGAGCCGGGCAACCAGTTTGTTCCTCGCCGGTAATCGCTGGCTCGTCCCACAGGCGTATGCTTTCCGTTCCGGACCGTGGCTCGAGCCCGCGATCCGGCCAACCCAGGACACCCACTTCCGTCTCGATGGAGTCTTCGTTCATGGCCCAGATCAGAACCCTCGTCCTCGCGACCGCAGCCGGCCTGGCATCCATCGCCACGCTGCCCGCGACCGCCATGCAGGCCCCGCCGTCCCAGGCATCCGCCCGGCCGGACTTCCCTCCGTTCAGCAAGGTGGCCGAGGGCTTCACCGAGGTGGCCGCCCCCGAAGGCACGAAGGGGATGTACCGCCTCTGGATCAACAAGAAGGACCAGCGGGTCATCGCCGAGCTGCCTCGCATGTTCGAGAAGCAGGAGCTCTTCCTCGCCTGGACCGTCGCCGGCGGCATCCAGCAGTCGGCCGTGCAGACGGGCGACCAGTACGCGAAGTTCAAGAGGTTCGGCAAGCGACTCGCCCTCGTGGAGCCGAACTACGCCATCATCTCCACCGGGGACAGCGAGAGCCGCTCCGCGACCGGTCGCGTCTTCACCGACCGCGTCATCACGGAGATCCCGATCCTCGCGAGGGGTCCGGGCGGTGGTCCGGTCATCGACATGAACCAGATGTTCGTGAACGGGGCCCGGACCTTCTTCGGGAATCAGGCCGCTGGTGCGAACTCGCGTCTCGTCACGGTCGAGAAGGCCAAGACCTTCCCGACCAACGTGGAGATCGAGTACGAGATGCCGCTCGCCGGCGGCAAGTTCGGGACGCTCGCCTACTCCATCGCCGAGATCCCGGCCCGCAGCGCCTACAAGCCGCGACAGGCCGACGATCGCGTCGGCTACTTCACCACCAGCATCAAGGACCTCGGCGATCCGTCGGCCGACTCCCCGTGGAAGCGGTACATCAACCGGTGGCACCTGGAGAAGGCGGATCCGAAGCTTCGGCTGAGCCCTCCGAAGGAGCCGATCGTCTTCTACATCGAGCACACCGTGCCCGTGCGGTACCGCCGCTGGGTCCGGGACGCCGTCCTCGAGTGGAACAAGGCCTTCGAGGAGGTCGGCTTCGACAACGCGATCGTCGTGTACCAGCAGGACAAGGCGACCGGGGCCCACATGGAGAAGGACCCCGAGGACGCCCGGTTCAACTTCATCTGCTGGACCAACGCCGACATGGGCTTCGCGATCGGCCCCAGCCGCGCCCACCCCAAGACGGGTGAGATCCTCGATGCCGACATCGTCATGGACGAGGGCTTCATCAGCGGATGGGTCGACACCTGGAACCGCCAGGTCCCCCACGAGGAGGTCGAGTCGCTCGGCACCGAGACGATCGAATGGCTGGCGACCCGCCCCCAGTACGACCCGCGGGTGATCCTCGCCCCCAAGCACGAGCAGGCTCGCATCGCCCGGGAGATCTCCGAGCGTCACGAGGAGCTCCGGAACGCCGGTCTTCGCGGCATGCACCCGTCGATGGACGGGAAGGGCAAGCTGATCGCCGGCGCCGGCCCCGATGGGGCCGCCATCGAGAGCGAGTTCCACGCCTGCACCGCGTGCGCCAACTGCGCCCGCAAGGCGTTCGAGGTCGGGTTCATGCGGATGAACGCCGATCTCCTCGGCCTGGTCGGGCCGCGGCTCGACGCCGACGGAGGCCAGACGCTCGACGGCGTCCCCGAGGAGTTCATCGGTCCCCTCCTCAAGGAGGTGATCATGCACGAGGTCGGCCACACGCTCGGCCTGCGTCACAACTTCAAGGGCTCGCAGCTGGTCAGCTACGAGGAGATGAACAGCGAGGGCTTCGACGGCCCGGTCAGCTCCTCGGTGATGGACTACCTGCCTGTGAACATCGCCTTCGGCGAGGACATCGTGCAGGGGCCCTGGACCTGCACCACGATCGGTCCCTACGACATGTGGGCGATCGCCTACGGCTACACCCCCGGTGACACCAAGGAGGTGCTTGCCCGGGCCAACGAGCCGGAGCTCATCTACGCCACGGACGAGGACACCCCCGGCCCGGACCCGATGGCCCGGCGGTTCGACCACGCGGAGAACCCGCTCGACTACGCGGATTCGCAGATCGCGCTGGTGCAGGAGCTCCGCAGTCGCATCATCGACGACATGGTCGACGACGGCGAGGGTTGGGCGAAGGCCCGTCGTGCCTACGAGATGCTCCTTCGGAAGCATCGTGGCGCGATCGGGATCGCCAGCAACTGGATCGGCGGCACCACCGTCAACCGGGTCAAGAAGGGCATGGATCGCGATCCGATCGAGTCCATCCCCGCCGACCAGCAGCGTCGCGCCCTCATGTTCGTGCTGGACAACAGCATGCCCGACGACGCGTACGGGCTCTCCCCGGAGCTCCTCCGGAAGATGACCGTCGAGAAGTGGTTCGACAACGGCGGCATCCGCGACGCACAGCGCGACGCCACCTTCCCGATCCACCAGTCGATCGCGTCCGCCCAGAACTCGGTCCTGACCCAGGTCATCAACCCCTCGACGCTCAACCGGGTGTTCGACAACGAGTTCCGGGCCGGCCCGGACGAGGACGTGATGACGATCCCCGAGGTCATGGAGAAGGTCAAGGTCTCGATCTGGACCGAGCTCGACAGCCGTCCCGACGGCCGCCGAACGGCTTCGAACCCGTACATCTCGAGCCTGCGCCGCAACATCCAGCGTTCGCACCTCGAGCGCCTGGTGGATCTCGCCGGCGAGTCCAACGGCTTCGGGGCCAGCAGCACGGCGGTCGCCAGCATCTCCCGTCACCAGCTCCGCGAACTCGAGGAGCAGATCGGCGAGACGCTCAGCCGCGACGGCAACCGGCTCGATCCGTACACCAAGGCGCACCTCGCGGACGCCAAGTCCATCATCGACCGGGTCCTGAACTCCGACTACATCTACAACCAGGCCTCCAGCGGTGGAGGCGGCGGGATGAGCTTCGCCGCCTTCTTCGGAGGCTGAGTCCAGTC
>JAYZBK010000107.1:0-16270 GCA_036339295.1 Planctomycetota bacterium | reverse complement strand
GCCCGTGATCTCGCCGTCGAGCTCCTTGAGATCCGGCGGCCGAACGAGATTGCGCATCCGCAAGCGAGCGCCGGCCTCATCGACAACGTCGATCGCCTTGTCGGGTAAAAAGCGCCCGTTGATGTAGCGACTCGACAGCTCGACCGCGGCGTTGAGCGCCTCGGGCAGGTAGACGACGCGGTGGTGCTCCTCGTATTTGTCCTTGAGCCCGACCAGGATTTCGGCGGTCTCGCTCTTCGAGTGGGGCTCGACCATGATGGTCTGGAAGCGACGCTCGAGCGCGCCGTCCTTCTCGATGTACTTGCGATACTCGTCGAGGGTGGTGGCGCCGATGCACTGCACCTCGCCGCGCGACAAGGCCGGCTTGAGCACGTTCGAGGCGTCGATCGCGCCCTCGGCGCCACCGGCGCCGACCAGGGTGTGGAGCTCGTCGATGTACAGGATCACGTTCTTGGCCCGGCGGACCTCGTTCATGACCGCCTTGATCCGCTCCTCGAACTGGCCGCGGTACTTGGTGCCCGCGACCATCATCGCGAGGTCGAGGACGACCAGGCGCTTGTCGTAGAGGAGGTCGGGGACCTCCTGGTCGACGATCCGCTGGGCGAGGCCCTCGACGATCGCGGTCTTGCCGACGCCCGCCTCGCCGAGGAGCACGGGGTTGTTCTTGGTCCGGCGGCAGAGCACCTGCACGAGTCGTTCGATCTCGCCGGCACGGCCGATCACCGGGTCGAGTTCGCCTCCCTTGGCGAGCTCGGTGAGGTCGCGGCCGAACGAGTCGAGCGCCGGGGTCTTGCTCTTGCCCTGGCCTCGACGACCGGGGGAGGCTCCGGGCATCCCTTCGGATTCGCCCTGCTCGGGGGCCTGTTCCTCGGGGTCGACACCGGCGCCGAGGAGGTTCAGCACCTCGTCCCGGACCTCCTCGAGCTTCAGCCCGAGGTTCATGAGGACCTGCGCGGCGACCCCGTCGTGCTCCCGGAGGAGGCCGAGCAGGAGGTGTTCGGTGCCGACGTAGTTGTGGTTGAGGTTCCGAGCCTCCTCGATGGCGTACTCGATGACCTTCTTGGCCCGCGGGGTCTGGGGCAGCTTGCCCATCGTCACCATCTCGGGACCGCTCTTGACGAGCTTCTCGACCTCGAGACGGACCTTCCTGAGGTCGATATCGAGGTTCTTGAGCACGTTGGCGCCGACGCCCGAGCCCTCCTTCACGAGCCCGAGCAGGATGTGCTCGGTCCCGATGTATTCGTGATTGAACCGCTGCGCCTCCTGGTTGGCGAGGGCCATCACCTTGCGAGCTCGGTCGGTCAGACGTTCGAACATGGTCTTCTCCGGATGGGGGCGGGGTGTCCGCCCTGTTCTCGACATCCTACGCCACGGGAAGGTGGCTTGTTCCCGGTCCTTCGAGGTCGCAAGGGACATGCCGGAACGTGCCTCGTCCCTTTCATCGGATCCTCGAAAGGGCGAATCGAACCTTCCACCACGAATCGCGGCCATGAATCAGAATCCCCGGTTCGACCGTATCGTTCGGGGTCATGGCCGCCCTCCCTGCCATCCTGGCCGTCCGAATCGGACTCGCCTGCAGCCTTGCCGGTCAAGCCGCTTCGGTGGATCCGCCCCCGGCAGCCTCCCCGCCGATCGCGGAAGGGCCGGTCCGGGTCGATCCCGCGGTCTCGTTCCGGGTGCGACTGGCCCCGGCCGATGGTGGTCGGTCCGAGAGGTTCGAGTCGGGGCCGTGGAGTGGATTCGGACTCGACGGCCTGTTCCAGGGATCGTCGATCCTCGCGTGGACGTCGATCCTGCCTCCCGATCGACTGAGAGCCGGTCGGCACCTCCTCGATCGAGCAGGGATGGGTCGGGATCCTGCCGCGACGGCCTATCTCGCCGTCGCACTCGGTTCCATCTCGGACGACTCGATCGCCCGGCGGGCCTGCGAGGAGGCCTCGGCCCTCGCGGGCGCGCGGTCGTCCGAGGTCCGGGCGGCGATCGCCGGGCGGGTGGCCGAGGAACGCCGGCGACGCGAGGATCGCCGGCGGGCCGAGGAAGCGGTCGCCATGGAGTCCGGCCGTCCGCACCTGCATGTCGATGACGCCTCGATTCCCGTGACGGTCGATCCCGCCCTCGTGGCCCCGACGATCGAGTCGCAGCGACGGCGACTCGACGACGCCATCGACGGCAGCGGTCTCGAGGTGGTTCCGACCGGATTGTCGATCGTCGCCGCCTCCGGTTCCCTCGAGGAGGTCTCCCGGGTCGGCGTCCGACTGGACCGACTCGTCGAACGCTGCGCCCGGACCGCCGGCCTGCCGTTGGGCGCGCGGCCGTTCACGGGTTCCCTCGTGCTGGTCGCCCCGAAGACGGAGGACGACGCCCGGCTCCTTCTCGCGACCCTCTTCGATCGCGAGTGGCCCCAGGCCGACGCGTCGGTCCTCGTGCAGTCCTCCTCGGGTCCATGGGCGATCGTGCGGCCGCCGTCGGCGATGGACCTCTCCGCACTCGTGAAGGCCGGCCTCGCCGAGGACGAGGATGCCGCGCGGACCCTGTGGCGACACGTCGAGGAGGCGCGGGTCGCCGCCCGCGCGGTCCTGCTCAACATCCACGGCGGTCGCCGGGTTCCGGCCTGGTTGATCGAGGGGTTCGCCGAGGCGGCCGCCGCGTCCCTCGTGCCCGGAAGCCCGGTCGAGCTCGTTCGACGACCCCGGGCGATCGATCGCATCCGACGGGGACTCTCATCCAGCTCGCTTCTCGGTGCCGACCCCGACGGTCCGGAGTTCGGCGAGGCGGGGGCGGCCCGCGACCTCTCCCTCGTCCTCGTGCAGCGGCTGCTCGAACGCGATTCGTCGACGTTCCCCGGCCTCGTCGCGGACCTGAAGGGTGGTCGGGACCTCGACACCGCCTTCCGCCGTCGAACGGGCCTGGGCCTCGAGGCGTGGCTGTCCGACTCGGACGACTGGTTCCTCTACAACGATTGATCGCGACCGGCCGAGCCGGCGTCGGGATGACTGTCGTCCTCCAGGACGCGCCCGTCCTCGATCCTGACGATCCTGTCGGCATAGGCCGCGACCTTCGGGTCGTGGGTCACCATCACGATCGTGAGGCCGGCCTCGTGCCGCACCTTGAGCAGGTCGAGGATCTCCTTGCCGGTCGTCGCATCGAGATTCCCCGTCGGTTCGTCGGCGAGCAGCACGTCCGGTCCGTTCCCGAGGGCCCGGGCGATCGCGGTCCGCTGCCGCTCGCCTCCCGAGAGCTGGCTGGGGCGATGGGCGATCCGATGACCGAGGCCGAAGTCCTCGAGGGTCCTCCGGACCATGTCGGATCGCCGACCCGATCGGAGGCGGGCCCGTTCGGCCACCACCTGCGACAGCTGGAAGAGCAGGATGCCGAGGGCCGCACCGACCACCGCCCACGTGGCGGCCACGACCGCAAGGCGGGCCGGGGTGGCGTCGTCCGCGGCGGGAAGCGCCATGTCCCCGAACATCCAGCCGGCGAACCCGCCGACCACGGCCCCGATCGCGGCGACCCCGAGTGGCATGGAGGCGGACAGTCGATTCGGGGGGACGAGGCAGGGGAGCATCGCGTTCTCGAGCACCGAGAGCTCGGGAAGGAGGTGGTAGAACTGGAACACGAAGCCGATGTCGCGGTTGCGGTAGGCGTTCAGCCCGCCGCCCCGGAGGTCCGAGACGCGTCGACCGAGGTATTCGACCGAACCACCGTCCGCATCGGGTCGATCGAGGCCCCCGAGGAGATGGAGGAGGGTGCTCTTGCCGCTTCCACTCGCGCCGAGGATGGCGAGCCACTCGCCGCGATGCACGTCGATCGAGGCGTCCTTGAGGACCGGGACCGGGACGCGGCCGAGGCGGTAGGTCTTCCGGAGACCTTCCGTTCGAAGCACGAGGTTGTCCGTCGAGTCAGTCATCACTCGTATCGCAGGGCTCGAACCGGATCGGTGTCGGCGGCCCGGGCGGCCGGGATCGCGGCCCCGAGCACGCTGAAGACGATCGCGCCCGCCATCGTCAGGATGGCACTGAACCAGTCCACCTGGCTCGGGATCCGGTTGAAGTAGTACACGCGAGGATCCCACATCAGGAATCCCTCGTGGAGGAAGAGCGCCACGCCGAGGGCGGCGAAGAGGATCACGCCCACGAGCGAGAGCAGGGTCCGGAGCATGCCTCCTCGCCGGGCGTTGACGGCGGCGGTCACCAGCATCGCGCCGGCGAGCAGCCACGACACGATCCACGTCCAGGCGGGGGCCGAGCTCCCGAGGGCCTCGTGGATCAGGTTGATGTTGTCGGTGACCAGCCAGCCCAGGAGGGCGCCGATGATCGACCCGACGAGCCCGATGACCAGCCCGTAGGAGAGGAAGACGCCGAGGATGCCGGGTCTCGACGCACCGACGGCGCGGAGGATCCCGATGTCGCGGGTCTTCTCGTGGACGATGGCCCAGAAGATGGAGAGCACGAGGCCTGCGCAGACCAGGTACACGATCGAGAAGAGGATGCGCATGAGCTCGCGCTCCTTCTCGACCGGGCCGATGATGTCCCGGAGCTGCTCCCGCCAGGTGCGGATGCCGACGTACATCGGATTCGGCGCCTTCTGGATCAGCGTCCCGTCCCGCTCGATCGCCAGCGCGAACCGGTCGTAGGCGTCGCGGACGGCGAGCCGGAGGCGATCGGAGGAGACGCCCTCGGCGGCCCGCACGAGCACCATCTGGACCCGGGCCGGATCGAAGCCGATCGGGACGATCTCGCCGGTCTCGGCGAGCACGTCGGGATCGGCGATCACGCTGCGATCGAGGTTCAGCATCCGCTGGGCGGTCTCGACCCCGACCAGGGCCCGTCGGGCATCGATCTGGTAGACGCCCGTCGCGAACTCGTTGGCCACCCGGAACCGTCGATTGTCCGGCTTCTGGAGCCGGCCGTCCCGGGAGATCGGGAGCAGGGTGATCTCGACGTCGTTGAAGGGCATCCAGAATCGTGGGTACGTGACGTCGTAGCGCCCCTCGGAGGTCCGGGTCTTCGCCGCCTTCTCGATCTCGATGCCGAGGACGATCCTCGGGTCCTCGTCCGGCCCGGTCGGATCGAGTCGGGGCAACGCCCCGAGGTCGGTGGGTGCGGAGGGGGCGTCGGCACGATCGCCGAACGACTCGAGGTACTCGACGACCCCTTCGGGCGTCTCGCGCCATTCGAGCGTCTGCTCGAAGTCGACGACGCGGCCGAAGCTCTCCGGTTCGATGCCCCAGACCTGCACGCCCTCGGTCTGGTCCTCGTAGGGCAGCTTGAGCAGGCCGAAGCTCTCGACCACGGGGGTGGCCGCCGCCGCCTCGGGCAGCGCCTCGATCTCCTCGATGAGGTCCTCGTAGTAGGGGAGGCCGGCATCACCGCTGCGGACGATGACGTCGGCCATCAGCGTTCGACCCGAGCTCAGCAGCATGTCGAGGAAGCCGCTCATCACGCTCACCACGATGATCACGAGCGCGACGCAGAGGGCGACGGCCCCCACGGCGATCAGCGGGATGATCCGGCTGCTCAGGTATCGATTGGCGAGGAGCGGTTGGTACAAGCGGTCGGCCCGGCGTCAGGACTCGGCGGTTCGACCATCAGGGTATCCGGAGCCGTCGGGCTCGACCGGACGCGTGAACCGGCCGCCCCCGTCCCGGGGGGCGCCGATGTCCACGACCTCGAGGTCGCCGATCCACTCGGAGGCGTGTGGAAGCAGCATCCCGGGCTTCGGCGCGACCATCGTCGCGGTGGTCGTCGCACGAATGCAGCGACCGGTCGGCCTGCCGGTCCGGTCGTCGAGCCCGCTGGGCCGGTCCACCGCGACGATCGGGGTGGCTCGCTCGTTCATCCGTTCGACCAGGGTCGCCAGGGGACCCTCGACGGGCCGATCGAGACCCGTCCCCAGCAGGGCGTCCACGAGCAGGGCGCCCTCCAGCCTCGGCGCCGTTGCCTCGACCGCGTCGGGCGTCGCGGCGTCGATCACCTCCATGTCGAGCCGTTCGGCGATCCTCGCGTTGATCGCGGCATCCGATCCCTCGCGGGGCGACCCCGTCGACACGACCGCGACCTCGACCCGATCGCGGAGGAGTCGCGCGATCGCCCAGCCGTCCCCGCCGTTGTTGCCCCGGCCGCAGGCGACGACGACGCGATCGAGCCCGTGCTCGCGGGCCGAGGCCAGCGCGATCCGGGCGACCCCGAGGGCGGCATGCTCCATCAGGACAATGCCGGGGATCCCGTGATCCTCGATCAGGCTTCGATCGAGCGCCCGGGCCGCGGTCGCATCGATGACGCGATCGAAGGGTCCGCCTCTTCGTGGATACATCATCGAATTCACCGCCGGAGTCTACGCGGTCGCTCCGGCCCGCCCTTACGATGACGAACCCATGCCCGCCGCCCTCGTCATCACGGCCGCGACCTTCGGCATCGTCGGCGTCCTGACCGGGACCTACTGGCTGATGGTGTTCGGGCGCATGCAGCGCATCGCTCGATTCACGCCTCGACTCGCCGAAGGCCTCGCCGAGACCGGCTCGGAGGGGCGGGTCTCGGTCGTCGTGCCCGCCCACGACGAGGTCCGCGTGATCGGAAGGCTCGTGCGGACCGTCCTGGAGCAGCAGGGCGTCGACCTCGAGCTGATCATCGTGCTCGATCGCTGCACGGACGGCACCGCCGACGCGATCCGCGAGGCCGCCGCGGGCGATCCCCGGGTGCGAACCCTCGAGATCGAGGAGTGTCCCGAGGACTGGGCGGGGAAGTGCCATGCGGCCGAACGGGGCGCGGAGATCGCGACCGGCGACTGGATCCTGTTCACCGACGCCGACGTCGGGTTCGATCCGAAGGCGCTGCAGGCCGCGACGTCGTACGCGGCGGCCCACGACCTCGACCTCCTGAGCGCCTGGACGAGCCTGACCGCGGAGCGATGGTGGGAGAAGGTGGTCCAGCCGGCGGCGGCGATCACGTTGCTCCGGATCTACCCGCCCGACCGGGTGAACAACGACGAGCGGCCCCGTTCCTTCGCCAACGGGCAGTTCATGCTGTTCAGTCGCGAGACCTACGAGCGGATCGGCCGCCATGCCGCCGTCCGGGAGCGTCTCCTCGAGGACCTGGCGTTCGCCGAACTGGTCCACGCCCACGGCGGTCGCGTCCGGGTCGTGAGTGCGGGACCGATGGTGAGGACCGACATGTACTCCTCCCTCGGATCGATGCTGCTCGGTTGGCGACGGATCCTCATGGAGGCCTCGAAGCGCAATCCGCGTCGCGTGGTGACCAACGCGGTGCTGGTGCTCGGCTCCGGCCTGGCTCCAC
This sequence comes from Planctomycetota bacterium, assembly GCA_036339295.1. Classification (GTDB taxonomy): domain Bacteria; phylum Planctomycetota; class Phycisphaerae; order Phycisphaerales; family SM1A02. Next base: position 8,978 of record JAYZBK010000107.1, on the reverse strand, counting down.
TGCTCTGCTGGGGCGGCATCGTCGCGGGCTCCCTCCTGGTGGGCTTCGGGATCGATCCGCCGCTCGGGCTGGCGGCGATCATCACCTCCGCCTTCGGCCTGCTCGCGCAGGGCTTCACGCTCTGCTGGATCTTCCGGAGCGGTCGCATGCCGCTCGTCGGCGTCCTCGGCTGGGCCGTCGGCTGCGCGATGGTCTCCGCCACGCTGCTGGCCGCGAGTCGCGACCTCGGCGCCCGACGTCCGGTGCGCTGGGGTGGTCGCGAATACATCCTCGAGTCGACCACGAACTGAACCTCGACCCAGTCACGGGAACCCAAGTTGAAGATCCTCCTCACCAACGACGACGGCATCGACGCCCCCGGCATCCGCGCGCTCCATACCGCGCTCCAGGGCCTCGGCGACGTGACCACGGTGGCACCGCACACCGTCCAGTCCGCGACCAGTCACGGCGTGACCTTCCACGAGCCGCTCTTCGTGCACGAGGCCGCCATGCCGGACGGTTCGATCGGCCATGCGGTCGACGGTCGCCCCGCGGACTGCGTGAAGGTCGCGTTGCGCTCGCTCTGGGCCGAGCTGCACGGAGAGGGGACCCGTCCCGACCTGACGATCAGCGGCATGAACGCCGGTGCCAACGTGGGCATCAACGTCATCTACTCGGGGACCGTCGCGGCCGCGGTCGAAAGCGCCTTCCTCGGGGTGCCCTCCATCGCGGTGAGCCTGCACCTCGGGGACCGCAGCCGCATCCACTTCGATCGCGCGGCGGAGATCGCCCGGGTCGTGATCGATCGGATCCTCGAGCATCCGCTCGATCCGCACTCGGTCGTGAACGTCAACGTGCCCCGCACCGAGTCGCCCGACGCCCCGATGCCCGGCATCGCGGTCTGCCCCATGAACACGGCGCCCGCCTCCGACGGGTTCGAGAAGCGTCGGAGCCCCGCCGGCCAGCCGTACTACTGGCCCTCCGGCGACGGGATGGCGTTCGACCACACGCATCCGGAGACCGACGTGGAGTCGCTGCTGGAGCGGTTCGTCACCGTGACGCCGCTCGAATTCGCCCTGACCGATCATCCTCGGATGCAGACCTGGCGGGAGCGACTCGCCTGAGCCTTGCGCGAGGAAGGAGCACGACCATGGGACTCTTCTGGGATCTCGTCCAGCATTCGCAGATCAGCAGCCAGAAACGGCGGGCCGATTCGCTCGACGATCGGATCGAGGACCTCGAACGGGAGCTCGCCGCCACGCAGGAGCTGCTGGTCGAGGTCGTCCGACAGCTCGAGGTGCGTCTCGGCGAGGATCTCGATGGAGACGATCGCGTCGGCTGAATGCGAGCCGACCGAGCCCGGTCACCTCATCAGCAGCTTGAGTCGAACCAGCCGGGTCTCTCCCTCCCCGAGATCCCTGAGCCGTTCGCCGCGGGCCAGCCAGCCGTAGAGCGCATCGAGCAGGTAGCCGTCGAAGGTCCGGTCGCCCGTGGACGAGACCACGCGGGCGGACGTCGGCTTGACGCCACGACCCGAGCCGGACCAACGCGGGAAGCGAAGTTCGATCACCGGATTCGCGCGGAGGCTCGCCTGGGCGAGCACGAGCGCGGGGATCTCGTGGCCGGGCCGGATGCGCTTCGGTTGAAGGTCGAGTCCCTCGGCCGCGAGCGGGCGGCCGTTCCGCCAGTTCTCCCGCGGCGTGTCGACGGTGCTGGTCGGGCTCGAATCCTTGTCGGCGTCGTTCCCGTCACCGTCCGAGGCCGGTCCGTCCCCGGTACCGCCGTCACGCCCCGGCTCTTCCGAGGGTTCGTCGCTCGGTTCGGGCTGGGGCGCCGGGGTCGGGGCCTCCGACGGAGTGGGTGTCGGCGACGGCGCCGGACCGGGGTCGGGTGCGGGGTCCGTCGCGGGCTCCGAGTCGGGCGTCGGCTCCGGCGTCGACTCCTCGCTCGTCTCCTCGATGGTCTCGGCCGGCGCGTCCTCGGTCTCCCGCGGTCCGGCGTCCTCGCTCGGCTTCGTCACCGGCTCCGACGTGGGGGCGTCCTTCTCGGTCGAGGCATCGTTCGGCGCTTCCGCCCGGGATTCGGTCGGCGTCTCCGTCGGACGAGTCGTCGGGTCGATGCGCAAGGTCGGGTCGACGATTCGATCGGCGTCCTCCACCGGCTCGCTCGGCGCGGTCGAGGCGGGGGCGCTGCTCGAGGGTCGCACCGCTCCCGGAAGCGGCGGCGGGGCGGGCACCGCGGCGGCGGACGCGGAGGATCCGGGCGGGGCGCCGCCTCCCCCGGCGGCCGGCGTCGCCAGCATGGCGGCCTGGTCGATCTCGCTGAGGCGTGCGAGATGTTCCTCGTACTCCTCGTAGCCGATCCACGTCACCGTCTCCGCCTCGCTCTCCTCGATGCCGAGCTCTTCCGGCGGCTCGGTGTCCGCAGGCATCTCGTGCGGCGTCTCCCGCTCGATCGCGCCGGGCATCCCGCCACCCGTGACGGTCCTCACGACGATCGCGATCACGACGCCGTGAAGGAGGATCGACCCGACGAGCGGGGCGCCCCGGCGAACCGGACTGGACCTGGACTCGGCCATGGACTCCAGCGTATGCGGTGATCCGCTCCCGGCGTTCGGAGGGCGCGGGGATTCAGGGAGCCGGGCCGCTGGCGGGACCGGCGACCGGGCTCCCGACCATCTTGACGGGGATCCCCGACAGGCGGAGGCGGTTCCAGAGCTCGAGCAGCATCGGGATCCGGTCGGTCGGGCCGACCTCGTCGGAGACCGCGAGGTAGAGCACGGTCTCGGGGTCGGCCTCGAGGGTCGCCTCGAGGGCGGGTACGACCTCGTCGAGTCCGATCGGCTCCCGGTCGAGGAACAGTCCGCCGTCGCCATCGAGCGAGACGGTGCGGGCCGGTGGGGGAGAGGCGTCGGAGATGAACTCGCCCGCCTCGAGCGGCTTCAGTTCGAGCGGCACCAGCTCGATCCGATCCATGAGGACCATCGCGTAGATGAAGAACGTCAGGAGGAGGAACACCACGTCGATCATCGGCGTGAGTTCGACGTGGAACGGCGAGGATCCCCGCCGAAGCCGGACCTTCGGGGCGGTCGGGGCGGCGTCGTGATCGCCTGCGGGATTCGTTGCCGGGGTCGAGGCCACGTCGATGCCGCTAGCCGTCGAGCTGGAGGGAGGCGATCGCCGTGGCGATGTTGTCGTGGAAGTCGAAGAGCTTGTCGAGGCCGGTGACGAGGATGACGCCCCACACCTGGTCGCCCACGGAGCAGATCCGGAGCTTCCCCCCGCCGGCGCCGAGCCGCTTCCGGAGACGAAGCAGCTGGGCGATGTTGGACGAGTTGAGGTACTCGACCTCGCCCAGGTTGACGACCACGTCGGGCATCTCCCGCTTGCCGTTCTCGGCGTCGTCGACGATCGACATGAGCGAGCTCATGTCCTCGCTGAAGGTGGGTTCCTCGCCGGTCTCGGCGATCACGATCTGCTCGGACCACTCGTTGAGACTCATGCCGATGCTCCCTCGGGATCCTGGGGCTCCTCGTGTTCGCCCGCGGGGGCGGTCGCGCAGTCGATCAGGCGATCGCCTTCGCGAAGCCGGACCACCCGCACGCCCTGCGTGTTGCGACCGAGGCGCGAGACGCTCGAGGCGACGGTCCGCACCAGCATGCCCGAGGAGGTCATCAGCATCAGCCCGTCCTCGTCGGTGACTCGACGGATCGCGACGACCTCGCCGTTGCGGCCGGTGGTCTTGATGTCGATGCGGCCCTTGCCGCCGCGACTCTGGGGGCGGGCGCCGCCTTCGGCGTTCACGAGGTACTCCTCGAGATCGGTCCGCTTGCCGTAGCCGTTCTGGGTGACCGTGAGCAGGTCGGTGCCGGCCTCGGCCCGGACGAGCCCGACCACGCGGTCCCCGGTGGAGAGGTCGATGCCCTTGACCCCGGCCGCGGCCCGGCCCATGACGCGGGCGTCGTTCTCGTCGAACCGGATCGCCATGCCCTTCGCGGTCGCGAGCACGACATGGTCGTCGCCCCGCGTCCAGACCACGCCCATCAGCCGGTCGCCTTCGTTCAGGTTCAGGGCGATGATGCCGCTTCGGTTGACGTTCCGGAAGTCCTTGAGGGCCGTCCGCTTCACGCGGCCCTGCTCGGTCGCGAAGACGAGGTAGTCCTCGCTCTTCTCGAAGTCGGCGATCGGCAGGAAGAACCGAGGCATCTCCCCCTCGCGAAGGTCGAGCACGTTCGCGATCGAGCGACCCTTGCTGGTCCGGCTCGCCTCGGGGATCTGCCAGACGCGGATCTTGAAGACGCGTCCGGTGTTGGTGAAGCACAGGAGGTCGTCGTGCGTGCTCGCCGTGAAGAGGTCCTCGACGAAGTCGCCTTCGCGGGTCTCCCCGCCCTTGACGCCCACGCCGCCCCGGCCCTGCTCGCGATAGGTGTCGACGGGCAGTCGCTTGATCCAGCCCTGGTGGGTGATCGTGACCGCCACCCGATGCTCCTGGATCAGCTCCTCCATCTCGAAGCCGTCGGCCTCGCCCTCCTCGATGCGGGTCCGCCGCTCGTCGGCGAACCGCTCGCGGATGTCGAGGCAGTCTTCCCGGATGATCGCCCGGACGCGGGCGTCGTCGGAGAGGATCGACTCGTACTCGGTGATCTTGTCGTGGAGCTCGCCGAGCTCGGCGACGAGTCGTTCGATCTCGAGGCCGGTGAGCTGGATCAGTCGGAGGGCGCCGATCGCCTCGGCCTGCACCTTGGTGAGCGCGGCGCCGATCTCGCCGTCGTGTTCCGCGTTGGCCGCCTCGAGCAGGCGGTCCGGGATCGTGGGGGCGTAGGGATGGTCCGGGGGAATCCGGAACCGGCGGGCCATCAGCTTCTCGATCGCCTCCTCGCGGGTGCGGCTCGAGCGGATGAGGCGGATCACCTCGTCGATGTCGCAGACGGCGTAGACGAGGCCCTCGAGCTTGTGGGCCTGCTGTCGCGCCTGGCGGAGCAGGAACTCGGTGCGTCGCCGGATCACCTCGCGACGATGGTCGATCCAGTGGTCGATCAGCGACCGGAGGTCCAGCGTCCGGGGCTGGTGGTTGACCAGCGTGATGTTGATGATCGAGAACGTCGACTGGAGGGGCGTGTGCTGGTAGAGCTGCCGCTCGACGACGTCCGGGTTCGCGCCCTTCTTCAGCACCACGAGGATGCGCGTGCGGGCCTTGCGGCCGGAGTGGTTCCGGACGTCGGAGATGTCGGGGATCTTCCCCGTCTTGGCCGCGTCGACGATCTTCTCGATGAGGTTCGACTGGACGACCTGGTAGGGGATCTCCTCGATGACGAGGATGTCGCGTCCCTTCTCGACCACCTGCGAGACCTTGCCACGGACGACGACCCGGCCCCGGCCGGTCGAATACGCCTGGGCGATCCCGCCGCGGCCGACGATCGTCCCGCCGGTCGGGAAGTCGGGACCGGGGACGATCTCGAGCAGCTCGGGGAGCGTCAGCTCGGGACGGTCGAGCACCGCGACGATCGCGTCGCAGATCTCGCCGACGTTGTGCGGGGGCATGGAGCTCGCCATGCCGACCGCGATGCCGCTCGAGCCGTTCACCAGCAGGTTGGGGAACTTCGCCGGGAGGACGGTCGGCTCCATCAGCCGCTCGTCGTAGTTCGGCTTGAAGTCGACGGTCTCGCTCTTGATGTCCTCGAGCATCGCGACCGCCGCGGCGGTCATCCGGGCCTCGGTGTACCGCATGGCGGCCGGCGGATCGCCCTCGATCGAACCGAAGTTGCCCTGCTTGTCGACGAGCAGGCAGCGGGTCTTCCAGTCCTGGCCGAGGTTGACCAGCGTCGGGTAGATGACCGACTCGCCGTGCGGGTGGTAGTTGCCCGACGTGTCGCCCGCGATCTTCGCGCACTTGATGTGCTTGCGGCCCGGCGACAGGTTGAGATCGTGCATCGCGACGAGGATCCGTCGCTGCGAGGGCTTGAGTCCGTCACGGACGTCGGGCAGCGCCCGGTCCATGATGGTGCTCATGGCGTAGGTGAGGTACGAGTCGTGGAGCTCGCGTTCGATCTCGAGATCGACGACGTGGCCGATCGAGCTCGTGGCGGCTCCGCCGTCGCCGGATTCCATGTCGTTCCCGGTCGATTCCGGGTCGGGGTTCGAGGGCGTTTCGTCGCTCATGCGTCTGCGTCTGTCGTTCCAGGAGCCGGGCCCCGGGGACCCTCGGACTCGAGGCCGGGGAAGGGGTCTCGTCGGACGCCGCATGGTACCCGAAACCGCTTCGGTTCACCGGTTCCGGGGGCCTCGGGGAGGCGTCGTTCAGGGATTCCCCGGAGACTCCTCGACGCCCGGCTCGGGCGCGAGCAGCACCACGAATTCGAGGTTCCCCGGGACGCCCTTCCGGCGGGCGGACTTCCCGCCCACCAACGGCGACCGGACGTGCCCGAGCACGCGGGCGCCGAGCTCCGGCATGGACGCCATGACCTCCTCCAGCACGCCCGGGGCGAGGTCCTGGGGCAGGAATCCGCGGTCCAGGAGGTGCTTCCGCTCCTCGCCGAGTTCGTAGTGCGGCTTGACCAGCGTCGCGATCCGCCCGCCGCCCCCCGGCGCGAGCCACCGAAGGGCGGCGGGGACCGCGAGCCGCTGGGGCGTCCAGGCAAGGTCGACGACCACGAGGTCGACGCCGTCCGGAGGAGGCTCGTCGTGCAGGGCGTTGGTTCGTTCCCGCACCTCGACGCGGTCGTCCTGGCGGAGCTTCCAGGCCAGGGCGCCGCGTCCGGTGTCGATGGCGATCACCGAGGCCGCGTCCCGCTGGAGGAGGCAGTCGGTGAACCCGCCGACGTTGCAGCCGAAGTCGGCGCAGCGAAGACCGGCGACGTCGAGTTCGAACTCGTCGAGCGCGTGATCGAGCTTCAGGCCGGCGCGGCCGACGAAGCGTCGTCCCTCGGGCGCCCCCTCGGTCATGCAGGACCTTCGGCCGGCTCGAGACCGACGATCGAGATGCCCGCCGCCTCGGCCGCCGCGAGGACCCCGGGGCGATCGGCGAGGATCACCCGGCCGGCCCCGACCGCGATGCAGACGCATCCGGCGGCGGCGGCGTTCTCGATCGTCCGCACGCCGATCGTCGGCACGTCCGTCCGCATGTCGTGGTCCGGGGCCGCGGTCTTCAGGAGCGTCCAGCCCCCTCGGGGGCAGAGCTCGCCGGCCCGTTCGATCATCCGGTCCGTCCCCTCCACCGCCTCGACGCAGACGACGTCCCTCTGCCGCACCGCCATCGCCTGGCCGATGTGGAGGCCGCTGATCCGCGCGAGGAGCGGCCATCCGAACTCCACGTCGCCTCGTTCGGCGGTGTCGGGGGTCCGGGTGGTCATGGCGCCCGCGGTGGCGAGGTGTTCCTTGAGGTAGGTGGTGGAATCCACGAGTCGCAGTCCTCGGGTCGCCAGGTCGTCGGCGAGGATCCGGAGCAGGTTCGCCGAACGTCGGTCGAACCGCAGTCTCCGGTACCAGAGATCGATGGTGTAGAGATCCGGGATCTCCCGGAGCATCTCGAGCTTGAAGCGTCGACTGTGCATGACGCCCTTCCCGACCCGGCCGATCAGGATGGCGTCGTCGCAGCCCGCCTTCCTTGCGGCCCGGATCCAGCCGCCGGGACGAAGGAAGCCCACCGAGCGGAACTCGTCGCACCGGCCCGGGAAGTCCGGGTCGTGGTAGCCGCGCATCCCGAGGCCGAGGACGCGTCGGCCCGCCGATCGGACGCCGTCTGCGCAGAGCATCGGGAGTTCGCCCTGCCCGGCGATGATCGCGGTGGTGCCCACTGGGTCAGGTCCCGGGGTCCGAGAGCGGGGGGATGAGGTCCGACAGGTCGGGTCGCGGGCCCTGGTCCGATGCGAGGGCGTCCAGCACCGCGATCGGATCGGAGTCGATCGTCACGAGCGAGCTCGCCGCCTCGCGGATGAAGCGGTGCTCGACCCCGTGCTCGATCATCGCCACCAGCGGATCGAAGTAGTGGCGGTCGTTGACGACGCCGATCGGCTTGTCGTGTTCGTGGAGGACGCGACCGACGAGCGTCTCGAAGAACTCCTCGTAGGTCCCGAGTCCGCCGGGAAGAACGAGGAAGGCGTCGCCCTCCTCGACCATCAGTCGCTTGCGTTCGCGCATGGTCTCGACGACCACCAGTTCGTCGCATCCCTCGAAGGCGACCTCGAGTTCGGAGAGTCGCTCGGTGATGACGCCGTACACCCGACCGCCGGCGTCGCGGCAGGCGGTCGCCACCTCGCCCATGAGCCCGCTGGACCCACCGCCGTAGACCAGCCGGATGTCCCGTTCGGCGAGGGCGCGGCCGACGGTCCGGGCGGTCCGGGCGAAGGAGGCCTCGATGGCCGGCGAGCTGGCGCAGTAGACGGTCAGGGAACGCATGGGCGAACGGTACCGCCTCCTCGCCCCGCGGACACGCCGCGGGCTCGACGTCCGGTCCCGGTGGATAGCATGCGCCGATGCTCGGACCGATCCTCCTGATGCTTCCCCTCGGCTTCCTGGTCGCCGCCCCCGTCGCGGCGATGCTCGTGGTCGTCGGTCGGCGCATGAACACGCTGGACTCGGCCGGCAGTGCGGGGCACGTGAAGGAGCTTCGCGCGGTCCCGAACATCGGCGGGATCGCGATCTCCGCCGCGACGCTCCTGCCCCTGATGGCGGGGCTCCTGCTGCTCCAGGTCCTCGGCGACCGGGCGGACGGACTTCCCGTGGTCGGACCGTCCCTCGTGGAGTTCGCCGATCGACTCGACTCCCAGCGTTCCGCCTGGTGGACCATCCTCCTCGGCGGGCTCGCCATGCACGTCCTCGGCCTCGTCGACGACCGGCGTCCGGTCGGCCCGTGGACGAAGCTCTCGCTCCAGCTCGCCTTCGCGAGCATCGTGGTGGTCGTGGGGGATCTCCGACTCGTCACGGTGCTCGATCTCTACGGCCCGATCGGCACCGCGACCTCCGCGGTGGTCACCGTGGTGTGGATCGTGATGATCTGCAATG
>JAYZBK010000106.1:0-3968 GCA_036339295.1 Planctomycetota bacterium | reverse complement strand
TGCCTTCGCGTTGGCACCCGTCGGAAACCGGTGCCTTCGTTTGCCACCTGGATCCGCCTCTTCACGGGTCCCCCCCCCACCACCGGGCGTGCTGGAACAACGGACCGCCCATTCCAACGGAGAAGATCGATGACCGAGCAGAAGAACGCCCTGGCCCAGCTGTTCGCCGCGTGCTGGAAGGACGAGGCGCTCAAGGCTCGCTTGATGGCTGATCCCAAGGCGGTGCTGAAGGAGCACGGCATGGATGTGCCCGACAACATGGATGTGAAGGTGGTGGAGAACGCGGACGACTGCGTGCACATCACCCTGCCTGCCCCGCCCGACGGGCACATGGACCTGTCGGATGAGGAGTTGAGCAACGCGGCGGGGGGTACCTGTTACTCGGGTACCTCTCGCGACTACCGTGCTTGACTGCTGCCTGGGTGGTTCGTGGACTCGGCGACGGGTGACTTTCCGAGTGGGTGAGGCCATGAGACAGGCCGGCCCCCCGCTTGGAGAGGCCGGCCGTGTCTTGGCGAGGGATTCACCGACTCAGGCGTTCGCGGTCTCGCTCATCGTCAACCAGGCCCTGAGGACCTGCTGGCAGGCGGCGGTCCGGACGGCCGCCACGTCCTCTTCGCTCAGGGCACCACCTTCGATCTGGTCCGAGATGTAGTTCTTCTGGGCCTCGAGGATCTCGAGGGTCAGGGCATCGACGTGACCGTGCAGGTACTCGCTCATGGTCGTCCTCCGTTCAGGGACCGTGTTTCAGGAACTGGAGGGAGGATGCGCAGCACCAACGGTCCCGTTCAGTAGGCATCCGCCCACTCCACGGACCACGCCCGGGATTCCCCGGTGGCCTCGTTCGAAGGGACCCGACGGATCCGGCCGGAGACTCAGAACTCGGTCTTGAGCGTCTCGAGCCGCTCGATGAACGTGTCGAGGTGGGACCGTTCGTGGGCCGCCGAGATCTGGCAACGGAGCCGTGCCTCGCCCTCGGGCACGACGGGGAAGCCGAATCCGATGACGAAGACGCCGAGTTCGAGCAGCCGCTGGCTCATCGCGATCGCCTTGGCGGTGTCGTGCACGATGATCGGGCAGATCGCGGTCGGGCTCTCGAGGACCTCGAAGCCGACCTTGCGGATCCCTTCTCGAACGTACGCGGTGTTGTCCCGGAGCCTCGCGACCCGCTCGGGCTCCCGCATGAGGATCTCGATCGCCTTGTCGGCGCTGCAGGCGATCGTGGCGGGCAGGGCGTTCGAGAAGAGCGTCGGCCGCCCCCGCTGGATCATGAGGTCGGTCATCGCCTTCGAGCCCGCCATGTAGCCGCCGGCCCCGCCCCCGAGCGCCTTGCCGAGCGTGCTCGTGAAGAGGTCGATCCGCGATCCGTCGAGCCCCCAGTGCTCGTGGGTTCCACGACCGGTCGGCCCCATCACGCCGGTTCCGTGGCTGTCGTCCACCACGAGCTTCGCGTCGAACTCGTCGCAGATCGCCCGCAGCGCCGGCAGGTCGGCGATGTCGCCCTCCATGCTGAAGACGCCGTCGGTGACCACCCATGCCTGCCCCGTCACCTCGGCGTTCTCGCGGGCCGCGGCGAGACGCTCGCGCAGGTGGTCGAGGTCGTTGTGGCGATAGACCGTCTTGTGCAGGCCCTTCTTGATCGAGGCCGCGAGGCGGATGCCGTCGATGATCGAGGCGTGGTTCAGTTCGTCCGAGATGATGATGTCGCCGGGCTCGCAGAGCGTCGCGAAGATCGCCTCGTTCGCGTTCCAGCAGCTGGAGAACGTGTACGCGCTCTCGACCCCGTGGAAGGCGGCGATCCTCGACTCGAGTCGCTCGTGGCAGTCGAAGGTGCCGCAGATGAACCGCACGCTCGCGGTGCCGGCACCGTAGCGACGGAGTCCCTCGAGCCCCGCCTCCACGACCTCGGGGTGGTTCGCGAGCCCCAGGTAGTTGTTCGAGCACAGGCAGACCACCTCGCCGAAGCCTCTCAGCCGGACGGTGGCCCCCATCGGGCCCTCGATCGTCTGGAGGTGCTTGAGCTGCCCGCTCTCCTCGAGCTGGGCCAGGACGGAACCCGTGCGGGCGGCGAAGAGGTCGTTCGTGTCGATGGTGGTCATCTGGATTCTTTCCGGGGGGTCGGCGCCGGGCGCCGCGTCAGGAGTCGCCGTAGCGGCGGCGTACGCGAGGTACGAGGTACTGGTCGAAGGCCGCGTCGAGATCGTAGGTCGGCGCCCAGCCCCAGTCCGCCCGGGCGGCGGCGTCCTCGCACGCCTCCGGCCAGCTGTCCACGATCGCCTGGCGGGCGAGGTCGGGCTCGAAGGTGGTCTCGGCGTCGGGGAAACGCGTCCTCACCGCCGCGAGAAACTCCTCGGCGCTGGGGTTGAAGGACTGGACGTTGTAGACGTTGCGGGTGAGGTCGTTCTTCGGGGCGGCCATCAGGTCGCGGATCGCGCCGACGGCCTCCGGCATCGTCATGAACGGGATGCGGGCGTCGGGCCGCACGAAGCAGGCGTACGGCTCGCCCCGGGCGGCGGCATGGAGCATCTCGGGTCCGTAGTCGCTCGTCCCCCCGCTCGGAACCGTGTCGCCGCTGATGATGCCGGGGAACCGGATCGACCGGAAGTCGATCGGACGCTCGATCCGATCGTTCGCGAGCTTCCGGTAGTGGTTCTCGTAGTAGTGGCCGAGGTTCTCGCCGCTGACCTTGTTGCACCCGTACATGGTGTGCGGGTGGAGGAACGAGTCCTCCCCCACCGCCCCCGCCGACCGCTTGTCCTCGAGGTCGCGCAGGCCGTAGGCCGCGATCGAGCTCGGGAAGAAGAAGCGCACCGTGCTTCCGTGGGTCCGGGCCTCCTCGGCCGCGATGCGGAGCAGGTTGAGGGTGCCCCCCACGTTGACGGAATGGGCCGTCTCGGGGACGAACTCCGAACGGGTCGAGAGCAACGCCGCGAGGTGGTAGATCTCCCCGACCTCGAAGGACGAGAGCATCCGCTCGAGGAGGCCGGCGTCGCACACGTCGCCCGTGAAGCACTCGTCGCAGAGCTCGGCGTGCGAGGCGGGGAGATCGCGCAGGTCGATCGCGACGATGGCTGGAAACGACTCGCCGGCGTCGAGGGCCGCGGCCTTCTCGGCCGCCAGCGACTCGAGGAGCCCGTGCCCCATCTCGCCCCCGGCACCGGTGACGAGGATGGCGCCGTTCCGGGAGGCCCCGCCCCGGCGGGTCGCCGACGAGGTCGCGGAGCGGATCTGGGGCGTGGGGTCGACAGTCATCCGGTCATCGTACAACGCCCCCCGTGCCGACCCGGAAATCGGCACGAGGGGCGATGATGACGAGCGTTGGTTGGGTCAGCCGTCGTCCCCCACCCCGGATGGGACGCCGGATCGGGCCCTCGAGGCCGGGCGGCCCCGGTTCCACGGCACCAGGGCGAGGACGGTCGCCAGCCCACAGTTCCCCGAGAAGCCTGCGTAGACCAGTCCACACCCCAGGAAGCCCGGGACCGCGAGGAACCACGGATTCACGAGGGCCCCGAGGAGGGTGAACACCACGGCGGCGACCCCGATCACGATCTGGACCTGCCGCATGATCGGGATCGGCGAGCGAGCGGCGGACCGAGTCGGAAGACCCGCCGCTCGCCACGCCTGAATCCCCCCCGCGAGACTGGTCGCGGAGAGTCCGGTCGAGGTCGTGAACAGGGCGGCGGCCTCGACGCTCCGTCGCCCGCTCCGGCAGTGGAAGATCGGCCGTCTCGCATCGACGACGGCCATCACGGCATCGGGTTCGAAGGCCGACAGGGGCATCGGCATCGACCCGGGCACGGCCGAGACCAGCCGTTCGTCGGGCTCCCGCACGTCGATGAGGACCGCATCCCCGGCGTCGACGAGGTACGCCGCGCCCCGGGGATCGATCTCCGAGACCGACGCGGCGGAGGCGTCCGCGGCGTGTCCCTCGTCAAGAATCGCATTCCCTGGTGCCATGCGACATCAGT
>JAYZBK010000105.1:0-2907 GCA_036339295.1 Planctomycetota bacterium | reverse complement strand
GACCCCGTAGTATTCGAGGTCGGCGAGTCCGATGCGGCCGTCCCCGCGCTCGTACTTTGCGGGTTCGTCCGGGCAGAGGTCGTCGCAGTGGGGGGTGCCGTCGGCGTCGGAGTCGATGTCGGAGACGCCGCATCCGCAGTCGCCGGGCTCGGTCTTGGCCGGGTCGTCCGGGCAGAGGTCGTCGCAGTCGGGGGTGCCATCCTGGTCGGAGTCGAAGTCGGAGACGCCGCATCCGCAGTCGCCGGGCTCGGTCTTGGCCGGGTCGTCGGGGCAGAGGTCGTCGCAGTCGAGGGTGCCGTCCTGGTCGGAGTCGACGTCGGAGACGCCGCATCCGCAGTCGCCGGGCTCGGTCTTGGCCGGATCGTCCGGGCAGAGATCGTCGCAGTCGAGCGTACCGTCGCCATCCGAATCCAGATCACCCGTCGTGCAGTCGCACGAGTCGCCGATGTCGTTTCCACCGAGGTCCTCGTACAAGCCGGCGACGAAGAGCTGATCCGGGTCGTTGCCGCAGATCGTCGTGTCCTTCAGCCGGAGGGTCGCCGGGCCCGGGAGCTGCCCACCGTTCACGAAGATGCCACCGCCCCTGAATGGTGCGGCGTTTCCCTCGATGCGACAGCCCTCGATCGTGAGGACGGCATCGTCGTCGACGTAGACGCCGCCGCCGGCGCTGCCGATGCCGATGCACTTGTTGTTGATGATCCGGCACTCGAAGAGGCGGGGGGCCCCGGCCCCCTTGACGATGATGCCGCCGCCCGAGGATCCCGCGATTCCACCTTCGATCAAGCAGCCGATGATCTGCGGCGAGGCGTCGTCGATCCGGACGACACCGCCGAAGCTCGGCTCGCCGCCGCCGACGAGATGAAGATCCCGGATGACCGTCGCCTGCGTCTCGCCCTGGTTGATCCAGACCGCTCGAAGGACGTCGCCTCCGTCCACGACGGAGAGCGGCGTTCCATCGGCCGAGGTCGTCCCGCGAATCTCGATGGCCTTCCCCATCGTGTCGATCGGTTCCGCGAGCACGTAGGTCCCTGCGGCGATCTCGATCTCGTCGCCTGCCGCCGCAGCCTCGACCGCTTCCTGGATCGTCGGATACTCGGCCGGGACCAGAAGGACATCCCCGTCGACGACGTCGACGAGGGCGAGCGTGGTCGCGACCGTGGCAACCAGGAGTCGGATCAGCTGCATCTTGGCTCCCTCGAACGGCAGGGCGGGAAGGCGTGGCCCTCGAAATCTAGCCCTGCGGAGGGGGTCCACAAGTCCGAATCGGGATTGTCGATCGATTCGATCCCGCGCCTCGGTGTTCGCCTGGCCTGCACGCCCGAGAATGGTCCCGGAGGTCGGATCGGGACGGTCGATGCCCGGGGACGGCCGTCTCGTCGACGACGGCATCGATGGTCGTCTTCCCGTATGTTTATCGGGCAAGCCAAGTCGTCCGATCCGCATCCAAGGGAGACAGAGCCGTGGCGAACCAGAACCTGATCCCGCTCTTCGGTCCACTCCAGATGATCTACTTCTGGTTCAAGAACCGGAAGCGGGCTCGAATGCTCTCGAGCTGGGCCTCCACGAAGGGCCTGCAGTTCTCGAAGGATGGTGGCGATTTCAGTCCGCCCTCCAATCCCGGCGGCGGTGACGACGCCTCGAAGCTGGGCAAGCACTCGTCCCGGGCCGTCGGCATCTTCAGTCGGTTGATCGGGATGTCGAGAATCCAGTCGACGTTCCCGCAGTTCTCCTCGAATCGACTTCGAGGGGACTGGCAGTCCGACCGGAACATCTGCTGGGGTGAATACAAGGGCTTCACGGTGGTCGTCTGGGACACCGTCTACTACAACCTCCACTCGGACCAGGGCGTCGACTGGGACGAGGGGGAGTACACGTCCATCATGGTGCTCTGCGACCGGCCCATGCATCGGACCCTCATCACGCCCAACTCCCTCGCGAAGCGTCTTTCGGCGTTCGGCATCGAGGAGGGCGGGGGATTCGGCCTCTCCACGGTGAAGTTCGAGCTCGACAGCTTCAACAAGGCCTACCGCGTCAAGGCTCGCGACGAACGCTGGGCCTTCGCGATCATCGACCAGGCGATGATGGAATGGCTGCTCGAGCGGAAGAAGCACACGCTGGAACTGGCTTCCGGCGGCATCACCATCTCGACCTGGTTCACGCTCGACCAGGCCGGCATCGAGGAGCAGCTCGATTTCATCGTCGGCTTCCTCGATCGCTTCCCCGAGGACCTGAAGCAGGCTCGACCGAGCGCCTCCGCCTGACGTCGGCCGGGTCCGGGCTTCGCGGTACGATCCGGGCATGCACGAGCACCAGTCACGGTTCATCGATTTCATGCTGGACGTCGGGGTCCTGACCTTCGGCGACTTCACGACCAAGAGCGGCCGGAAGACCCCGTACTTCGTGAACACGGGGCTCTATCGCTCCGGCGACCAGCTGCGCGAGCTCGGGCGGGCCTATGCGGACGCGATCGAGTCGTCGTTCCCCGAGGGCTTCGACGTCCTCTTCGGCCCGGCGTACAAGGGAATTCCCCTCGTGGTCGCGGTCTCCATGGCCTTCGCCGAACGCGGTCGGTCGGTCGACTTCTGCTTCAACCGGAAGGAAGCGAAGGACCACGGCGAGGGCGGCGTCCTCGTCGGACGACGCCTCGCCGATGGCGACCGGGTGCTCATCGTCGAGGACGTGACCACCGCGGGCACCTCCATCCGCGAGACGGTCCCCGTCCTGAGGGCGGCCGCGGCGGTCGAACTGGCGGGCCTCGTCGTCTCCGTCGACCGACAGGAGCGGGCGAGCGACACCAGCGAGCGGACGGCCCTCGTCGAGCTCGCCGAGGAGTTCGGCATGCCGACCGCCGCGATCGTCACCATCGACGAGGTGCTCGAGCACCTCGGCGATCGGCTCACGGCCGAG
>JAYZBK010000104.1:0-5465 GCA_036339295.1 Planctomycetota bacterium | reverse complement strand
GATCGATCTGGATGGTGGACATGGCTCTTGCCCGAGGGTGAGGCCCGGTCGGCACGCCGGCCGGGCGGAGGGTCGTGGTGGTTCTGGTCGGGCCGGACGCCCGGACCGGCTCATTCGGATCCGATCTCCGTGGGATCGAATCCCTCGATCTGGGCGAAGCGGGCCACCTCTTCCGGCGTCGTGACGCCGCGGAGGATCTTGACCTTGCCGTCGCCGAGGAGGCTTCGCATGCCGCCGCGGATCGCGGCCTGGCGGATCGCCGAGATCGACGCCCGCTCGAAGGCGAGCTCCCGGATCTCGGCGTTCATCGACATCAGCTCGAAGATCGCCTGCCGGCCCTTGTAGCCCGTGCCGCCGCACTTCTGGCAGCCGACCGCCCGGTGGATGTTCCCGGCGTCGACCTCCTCGGGGGAGATGTTGACGAGCTTCAGGAGCTTGGCGTCGGGGTTCTCGTCCGGCGCCTTGCAATCCGTGCAGAGGAGCCGGATGAGCCGCTGCGCCATGATCGCCTGGATCGAACTCGCGACGAGGAAGGGCTTGATGCCCATGTCGACGAGTCGGGTGATGGCGCTGGGGGCGTCGTTGGTGTGCAGGGTGGAGAAGACGAGGTGGCCGGTCAGGGCGGCCTGGATGGCGATGTCGCCGACCTCCCGGTCCCGGATCTCGCCCACGAGGATGACGTTGGGGGCCTGCCGCAGCATGGCCTTGAGGATCGTCGGGAACGTCAGCCCGATCGACTCCCTCACCTGCACCTGGTTGATGCCGGTGAAGTTGTACTCCACCGGATCCTCGGCGGTGATGATCTTCCGGTTCGGCTGGTTGAGGACGTTGAGCGCGGAGTAGAGCGTCGTGGTCTTGCCCGAGCCGGTCGGCCCGGTCACCAGGAAGATGCCGTTGGGACGACGGATGATCTTGTTGAAGATCTCGAGGTTGTCGGGCTCGAAGCCGATGTTCGACAGGCCGATCCGGACCGAGTCGGGCCGGAGGACCCGGAGCACCACGCTCTCGCCGTGGTAGGCGGGACAGGTCGAGACGCGGAAGTCGATCTGCTCGCCGCCGATCGGGAGCTTGATGCGGCCGTCCTGCGGAATCCGCTTCTCGGCGATGTTCACGCCCGCCATGAGCTTGAGGCGGGCGAGCATCGACTGCTGCAGCTTCTTGGGGAACTCCTGCCGGACGTGGCAGACGCCGTCGACCCGGTACCGCAGCACGACACGGTCGTCGCGGGGCTCGACGTGAATGTCGCTCGCCCGGCCGTTGACCGCCTCGATGATGAGTTCGTTGACGAGCTTGACGATCTTCGAGTCGCCGGCATCGACGTCGATGGAGGCGTCGATCGAGCTGTCGACCGACGCATCGACGGAACTGTCGACCGACTTGTCGACCGTGATGTCGATGGACGCGCCGCTGATGGTCGCGCCGTCGCCGCCGCCGAGGATGTCCGCGATCTGCGACGGGGCGCCGACCACGGTGTCGAAGTCCTCGGGGATCGCGAACCGGAGCTCGTCGAGGACCTCGATGTCCATCGGGTCCGGGACCATGATGCGGAGGCGGCCGTTGTCGCCCGGCGCGAGCGGCACGATCCCGCGCTTGCGGACCAGCACCGCGTCGACGAGGGACATGTCGACCTGGTTGTAGCCGTCGGCCGTGTTGAGGTCGACGAAGTCGAACCCCTGCTGGGTCGCGAGGGCCTGGGCGACCGCGACCTCGGTCGCGTGGCCTCCGTCGACGAGGACCTCCCCGAGCTTCTTGCCCGACTCGCGAGCCTCGGCATCGGCCTTCTCGACCACGTCCGCGGTCGCGAGCCCCTGCTCGACGATGATCTCACCCAGCTTCTTGCGAACCTTCCTGGCCACGAAGCGACTCCGATCTTGACATCCGTCCCGGTCGGCCGGGCCCGGCATCCGGGCCCCGTGCCTTCGTCCCGACCCGCGGGACCCCGGCACAGACCCTTAGTATGGCGGTCCACCGGGCTCGCTGCAATCCGCAGGTCGGCCCGGGACCCGTGCCGGCCCCGCCCCGGCCCGGGATCGAATCCGGATCCGATCGCGACGCGGCGGCCGCGACATCGAGACGACGTTGCCAGAAGACCCCGATCAGCATCAGGATCAGGCACCAGCCTCCCTTCTCGTGACCTCCGGCCCCACCTGGGAGCCGATCGATGCCGTCCGGTATCTGGGAAACCGGTCCTCCGGACGCATGGGAGCCGAGATCGCCCGAGCCGCGGTCGAGGCCGGGCATCGCGTCACCCTCCTCGCCGGGCCCTCCTCGATCGAACCCGACGCCCATCCGGACCTGGAGATCGCGAGGTTCCAGTCGGCGGCGGATCTCGACCGCGAACTCCGCGAACGCTGGCCCGACCACGACCTGCTGCTGATGGCCGCGGCGGTGGCCGACTACCGCCCACGGACGAGCGACGCCACGGACGGCAAGACCCGGAGGGGATCGGATGCGATCTCCCTCGTGCTCGATCCGGTGCCCGATCTTCTCGCCGGCCTCGCGGACCTCCCGCATCCCCGCGGAACCAGGATCGGCTTCGCCCTCGAGCCGGCGGACCACCGGCTCGAGCGAGCCGCCGACAAGCTGGCGCGGAAGCGACTGCACGCGATCGTCGCGAACCCGCTCGAGACGATGGAGTCCGACCGGATCGAAGGAACGCTGCTCCTGCCGGATGGACGTTCGACCCGTCCCGAGGGCGCGGCGATCGGCAAGCGGGAGTTCGCCCGGTGGCTCGTCCGCGAGGCGTTCCGCCTCCATGCCGCCCGGGTCGCCGCGACCGCCGGGTGAAAGCACGCCCCGGTCCGACTGGTGTACCGTCCGGGCCCCTCACGGAGTACCAGCACATGACGCTTCAACTTGGAATGCTCGGACTCGGCCGCATGGGTGCCGGGATGGTCCGCCGGATGATGAAGGCCGGCGTTCGCTGCGTCGTCTACGACGTGAATCCCGATGCGGTGAAGTCGCTCGAGGCCGACGGAGCCGTCGGCGCGTCCGACATCGCCGACTTCGTGTCGAAGCTCGAGGGCCCGAAGACCGTCTGGATGATGCTTCCGGTGGCGCTCGTCGACGGGATCATCGACCAGCTCGTCCCCCACCTCGGCGAGGGCGACATCGTGGTCGACGGCGGGAACTCGTACTACAAGGACGACCTCCGGCGATCGAAGGCCCTTGCCGAGAAGGGCATCCGGTACATCGACGTCGGGGTGTCCGGCGGCGTCTGGGGCCTGGAACGCGGCTACTGCCAGATGGTGGGCGGCCCGAAGGATGCGGTCGACCACGTCGCCCCGGCATTCGAGGCACTCGCCCCCGGGATCGAGGCCGCGCCGGTCACCGAGGCTCGCGGCGGGCACGAGACCACCGCCGACCACGGGTGGCTCCACTGCGGCGGGAACGGTGCCGGCCACTTCGTGAAGATGGTCCACAACGGCATCGAGTACGGCGTGATGGCCGCGTACGCGGAAGGCTTCAACATCCTGAAGCACGCGAACGCCGGAACCAGGCAACGGGACGTGGATGCGGAGACGACCCCGCTCCGCGAGCCCGACGCCTACATGTACGACCTCGACCTGAAGGAGATCGCCGAGGTCTGGCGCCGCGGCAGCGTGATCGGCTCGTGGCTGCTCGATCTCACCGCCTCGGCCCTCGCCAAGAGCCCGGATCTCGCCGAGTTCAGCGGACGGGTCTCCGATTCCGGCGAGGGACGCTGGACCCTCGAGGCCGCGATCGACGAATCGATCCCCGCGCCGGTCCTCGCGGCGGCGCTCTTCGCCCGCTTCAGCTCGCGCGGCGAGGCCGACTTCGCCAACCAGGTGATGTCGGCCCAGCGCTTCGAGTTCGGCGGGCACCACGAGAAGAAGGACTGAACCACGCCGCCCCCTCCCGCGGGGGTCACCGAACCATCGTCACGTCGCCGGTCGCCTCCTCGGCGGCCGGCGACGTCGTTTCCCCCGATACGTCCCCGGACCCGGCCAGCCGCCCGCCCTCGACCAGGAGCATGACGACGCCGATCGCGACGAGGAACACGGCGAAGATCCGACGCAGCCGAGCCTGGGGCAGCCGGCCGCCGATCCGCCCGCCCAGCAGGGAACCGACGACCCCGAGGGCCACGAAGATCCCGATCGTGCGCCACGCGATGCCGGCCCCCGCCTCGTGCATCTGGCCGTGGTACTCCGCGAAGCCCGCCCCGCTCTTCAGCGCGATGATGCAGAGGCTCGTCCCCACCGCGACGCGCATCGGAAGGCCGCCGAGCAGCACGAGCGCCGGGACGACGAGGAACCCCCCGCCCACGCCGACGAGTCCCGTCAGGACCCCGACCCCGAGTCCCTCGACGACGACTCGGATCCGGTCCCGGACCGATCGTTCGGCCGCCCGTTCCACGTCGGGACCGCCGCGTCGGAACATGAACGCGGCCGCGACGAGCACGACCACCGCGAAGAGAAGCAGCTGGACCGTCCCCGCGACGAACTGGGCGATCCAGGCACCGAGATAGGTGCCGGCCACCGCGGGCATGCCGAAGAGGACGACGCTCCGCCAGTCGACCCGTCTCCCGACCGCCGCCGTCACCGCCCCGAAGAGCGCGATCCCCCCGACGATGGCGAGGCTCTCCGCCACCGCGACCTTCGGATCGTGGTCGAGCAGGTAGACGAGCAGGGGCAGCGCGAGGATCGACCCCCCCGACCCGAGGAGGCCGAGGAACAATCCGATGACCAGTCCACCGAGTGCCTCGATCAGCACGAGCGGCTCAGCAACCGACCACCGAGGAGCCGCATCCGACGCGGGTCATCGCGGACCAGCCCCCGGCGACGTTGACCGCGTCGTAGCCGCGCCGTCGCAATTCGGCGACGGCCGCGGCGCTCCGGATGCCACCGGCACAGTGCACCAGCAGCGTGCCGGCCGACGGAACCTCGTGGATCCGGGAGACGAGACGGGTGTGCGCGATGTTGACCGAACCGTCGAGCGAGGCCGCAGCGTGCTCCACCGCTCGCCGGACGTCGAGCACGTGTCGCTCACCGTCCTCGAGTCGCTCGACGAAGCTCGCCGCATCCAGTTCGGGACTCTCCTCGAGCCGACCGCCGGCGGCCGCCCACTCCTCGAGCACCGAAGGGGTGATCACCGCCTCGACCCGATCGAGGCCGATGCGGACCAGCAGTCGGACGAGGTGGTCGGTCTCCCCGGTCTCGCACACGAGGACGATCCGTTCCCCGGGCTCCACGTACGAACCGACCGCCATCAGGAATCCGATTCCCTCCATCGCCCAGTTCGCGCCCGGGAGGTGGCCGTCGCGGAAGCGGGCCCACGGTCGGACGTCGACGATCCTCGCCCCTTCGATCGAGGTGGCCAGGTCGTCGACCCCGACGATCGCCGGCGAGGGAAGTTCACCGAGCAGCGGGACGCCGTCCCGGTTCCACGCCTTCATCCGCGCGAAGTAGCTCGGCGGCTCCGGCTGGCCCGCGAGGATGAAGTCG
>JAYZBK010000103.1:0-3084 GCA_036339295.1 Planctomycetota bacterium | reverse complement strand
TACATCCACAGGGCCCTGCGGGCATGGGACACGAGGCCGTCCCCGAGCCCCACGTTTCCCTCGTCCGTCCAACCCGCGACCGGGTTGCCTTCGAGGCCCGGCCCGATCTCGAAGCTCGGGTTGTCCGGGAGACATTCGACGGCGTCCCCCTCGCCGGCCCCCGCGGCACCGACGAGGACGAGGGGGAAGAGAAACGCCGCGAGGAGGAGCTGGCTCCTCCCCGCGGCGACAAGTCGGTCGAGATCAGGCATGAATCGAATCCAAGAGGTTGGCGACCGAGTCACACCCTTCCCGGTGCCTTCAGGAACACGCCCAGGCTATCAGGGGCAGTTGCTGTTGGCGAGCGAGACGCAGAACTCGTCCCAGCCGATCGTGCAGCAGATCGGATCGATGTCGCAGACGATGGACTCGCAGACGGGATCGGAGCAGCCGGGCTCGGGGTGGACCTCGCCACAGTTGCTCTTCCCACCGCAGCCGGGAATCTCCTCGTTGATGCAGTTGCCGTCGACGCAGCTGTCCGTGGTGCACGGATCGCCGTCGTCGCAGTTCACGTCCTCGCAGGGATCGGTGTCGGGGCAGTCGCCCCAGACCGCGAGGAACGCACCGAGGTCGGCACCGTTCACGAAGCCGTCGCCGTTGAGGTCCTCCGGGCAGCCGGTGCACTGGCCCCAGACCGCGAGAAGGGCACCGAAGTCGGCGCCGTTGACCGTGCCGTCGTCGTTGAAGTCGCCCGTGCAGGCGGCCGGCGGCGTGCCGTCGGTCGACGCCACGACGTTGTCGATCCGGATCGACCCGCCTTCGCAGTCGGGCTGCACGATCTGGGCGACGATCCGGATCATCTCGGTGCCCGCGGGGGCGGTCGCGGAGATCTCGGCACCGTGCCAGACGTCGGCGGCGTAGTCGCCCGAACCGTCGATCACGACGCCGGCGACGGAATCGAGCGGCAGGGTGATGTCCGAGCCGAGGAACTCGATCTTCTGGAGGACGAAGTTCCCGGTTCCGACGATCGAGTCGAAGCTCGGGGTGTAGGCAAGCATGGACAGGGTGACGGTGTCACCCTCGCTGATCCCGGGGACCAGCTGGTTGAGACCCGAGACGCCGCCCGGGTCGCAGTTGCCGTCGCCGTCGTAGTCGGGGAACGACCCGAACATGCCGGCGGAGAACGGACCGGTCTCGAACTGGGCGTCGTCGAAGAAGATGTTGCCGTACTGCTCGCCCCAGCCGTTGAAGACCTGGCTGGTCTGGTAGCTGTAGTCGACGCCGAGGTCGAAGCCCGGGTTCACGGCGACGTTCGCCGAATCCCGCTCGGTGGTGGCGACGCTCAGCGAGTCCATGAAGACGGATCCGGCATCGCCGGCACCGGCCTGGAGGAAGACGGGGACCGCGGTCAGGCCGACGGCGCCGGCCGGGGCCTGGGCGACGAAGTCGCCTTCCTGCCACTCGTCGAGGACCGATTCGGGGTCGCTGCCCTGGATGATCCGCTGCTCGGCGATGGAGATGATGCCGCCCGACGCGTCGGTGAACTCGATCTTCATGCCGGCCCAGCAGCCGGTCCCGAGGAAGGAGTCGAACGAGGCGCTCAGCGCCTGGGCGTTCACCCGATAGATCTCGCCGGCGGTGACGGGGGTCGTGTAGATGCTGTACGCGCCGTTGCCGTTGTAGTCGCTGCAGAAGCAACCGAAGATCTTCAGCGAGTTCAGCCCGCTGTAGGCGTACTCCTGGTTGAGGAACGCGTTGCCGAAGGTGCCGTAGGTTCCATCCAGGCCCGACTCGAAGCTCGGATTCTGGAGGATGTTCGGGCCGTCCTGGGCGAAGACGGGGCCACTGAGGGCGAGGACGCCGATACCGGCGACACGGGCGAGGGAAGTCATGAGTCGGATCTCCTGTTTGACGAGCGATCGCGAGGCGTGCGAACAAGTCCACCGTAGCCCCTGCCACGCCGGAAATCGACCGGAAATACCGTTTCCGTGCCTACTACCAACCGCATGATCCGAAGCAGGGCTATCGGTCGATGCAGCAGGGCTCACGGATGCTGGCATCCGCTTTTCTTTCCAGCCTTGCCCCGCACCCGAACTCCGTCTACATTCGCCGGAACCCTCTAGGAAACCGGTCCCTATGACACTTCGCACGGCCCGAACGTTCTCGGCTTTCTTCATCGCCCTGCTCCTCGCCTCCGCCCTGCCGGAAGCACACGCCCAGGACGGCCCCATCCCGGTCGAGGTCGTCAAGACCAAGACCGGCTGGCAGCTCCTCCGCGGCGGTGAGCCCTTCATCGTGAAGGGCGGCTGCATCGTCCGCGGCACCGTCGAGGATCCGGAGCTGCTCGAGCTCCTCGACGAGATCCGCGACGCCGGCGGCAACTGCATCCGGCTCTGGGCCACGGGCGCCGGGACGATGGGCATCCTCGACGCCGCGCACGAGCGAGGCCTCGGCGTGATGCTCGGACTCTGGATGCTCCACACCGCCGGGCACGTCGACAGTTCCGGGTCGAGCTTCGACTACCAGGATCCCGAAGCCGTCACCGAGCAGATCAACTCGATCGCCCTGCAGGTCGCCCTCTACCGGGATCACCCCGCACTCGTCGCCTGGGGCGTCGGCAACGAACTCGAGCACCTCACCGAGGAGGCCGACGCCGACCAGGAGATGGTCGCGGCCATCTGGCAGGCGATCGACGACACCGCCTTCATGGTGAAGCGGCTCGATCCGAACCACCCGACGATCGCCGTGACCGCCGAGCTCGGCGAATGGCACGTCACCGACAACGCCACCCAGCTCGCGACCTATTGCGAGAACATCGACATCTGGGGCGTCAACGCCTACGAGACGCTCCCGGAGATCCGCGAGAAGATCGACGCCGGCCCCTGGGATCGTCCGTACCTCATCCCCGAGTACGGCCCGAGCGGCTGGTGGAACGCGATCCGCACGACCTGGGGCGGACGCTTCGAGCACACCACCACCGAGAAGGCGGAGTTCTACCGCGACGGCTGGATCGAGTCGATCGAGGGCCAGTCCGATCGCTGCCTCGGCGGCTTCACCTACCTCTGGGACAAGCTGACCCCTCCCACCGACTCGTGGTTCATGATG
>JAYZBK010000102.1:0-33453 GCA_036339295.1 Planctomycetota bacterium | reverse complement strand
GGGTTCGGACCTCGGGTGTCGGAAGCGTCGAGATCCTCGTCCCTCGACGCCGGAACGGTCATCCGGAAGAGGGCTCCCCCGAGTCCGGTCGACGAGTCGACCTCGAGGGCCCCGCCGTGCCGTTCGACCAGCTTCCGGGCCACCGCCAGCCCCAATCCGGTCCCTCGCTGGCCCTTGGTGGAGTAGAAGGGCTCGAACACCCGGTTCCGACGATCGAACGGGATTCCGGGGCCGTCGTCCTCGACGAGCACCTCCACGTCGTCGCGATCGGGGTGGTACCGGCTCCGAATCAGGATCCTCCCGCCCTCGGGGGCGGCTTCGAGGGGGTTGCCCACGAGGTTGAGTATCACGTGGTGGATCGCAACCGGGTCGACCGGGACGGGGGGGGTGTCGGCGTCGCCGTCGACCTGCAGGTCGCCGCGCCGGTCGGCGGCCAGTCCGGCGAGCGAGTCCGCGGCCTCCGACACGAGAGCCTCGATCACCGTGGGCTGGATGTCGAGGGCTCGTTCCTTCGAGTACGCCAGCAGGTTGAGCGAGAGCCCCATGATGCGATCGAGATTCCGGGAGAGGATGGACCATCCGCGCTTCGCGAGGTCGAGCCGATCCCGGTCGAGCGCGAGCTGGATGGCGTCCGCGCCTCCTCTCATGCCCTGGAGGATGTTCTTGATCGAATGGCTGAGGGCCGCGGTCGCCTCGCCCATCGCCGCCAGCCGCTCGAGTCGCGTCGCCGAGGCGAGGCCGTCCGCGACGTGCAGTCGGAGTTCGAGGATGGCGGCGGCCTCGAGGAACCGCTCGAGGTCGGCCGAGGACCACGGACGGTCGATCGGACGGCTCCCGACCATCAGGTGGAGACTCCCCGCGTCGCCGATCGCGGTGGCGAGGACGATGGTGGATTCGTCGACGACGGCCTGGCGAGGGAGCCGACGGCCGCGTGGCTCGAGGATCGCCGCGACGAGTTCCCGAGGCAGGTCCAGCGGGGTCTCCGGCGGCTGGCCCGTGACCGTCCGGACTTCGACGAGTCCGCGAGGGACGCCGTGTTCGTCGATGGGAACCAGCCCGATCGCGTCGGCCTCGACGAGCCCGGCCACGGTCGAGGCCATCACCGCCCGATCCGTCGATTCGAGTCGAAGCAGGGGATGACGCTCCACCGCGGCTCCCGGCCCATCGGCGTCGAGAAGCCGGATGGCGTGACGACTGGGATCGGGCGAACGGAGCGTCCCATGGGTCGCGGTCTCGTCGACGTGCACGAACCGCAGCGTGGTGTCGCCGCAACGGACCAGGTCGCCCGGCGAGATCGGGACCCGGTCGACGACGGGTTCGTCGTTGAGGAACGTCCCGTTCGTGCTCTCGAGGTCGCGGATCCACCATCGCCCCTCGTCGGGCGTCAGCTCGGCGTGCCGACGACTGACCGAGTCGTCGGACAGGGGGATCGCCTCGGTGGAGCGTCCGATCAGCTGCGGTTCCCGCTCGGGGAGCGAGTGACGGTCGCCCCGGTCGGGGCCCTGGACGACGAGGAGGGCGTACACGCCCCGAGTCTACGTCTCGGCGTTCCTCCGGTCTCGTCGGCCCCCGGCCTCCCCTCGCGTACGATGCGGTCATGGCCAGGTCGAAAGCCAAGCCCTTCAACTTCGAGCCGGGGATGCGGATCGTCCTCCTGAAGGGGGCGGAGCCGTTCCTGCAGTCCCAGTACCTCCGACTCGTGTCCGACGGCCTCGAAGAGGCGACCGGGGAGGCCGCCAGCCGCTTCGACTTCGACGGTGCGGGCACCTCGCTGGCCGACCTGCTGGACGAGCTGCGGAGCTACGGGCTCATGCAGTCGCACAAGCTGGTGGTGCTCGATGCGGCCGAGCAGTTCGTCAAGAAGGAGTCTCATCGTCGAGGTCTCGAGGCGTACGCGGCGGCACCGATGGAGGAGGCGACGCTCGTGCTCCGGACGACGGGGGACTGGCGGGCCCCGAAGCTCGAGAAGGCGATCGCCGGCTGCGGGGCGGTCGTCCCGTGCGAGGCCCCCGATGCCGCGACGGCCATGCGATGGTGCGGGAGCCGGGTCGAGAAGGCCCACGGCGCCAAGATCGATCGGGCCGCCGCCACCCGGCTGGTCGAGCGGGTTGGAACGAGTCTCGCACGGCTGGACGCCGAACTCGCCAAGCTGGCGATCGCGATCGAAGGGGATCCGCCGGCCATCACGGTCGAGCTCGTCGATCGCCTGGTTCCGCCGAGTCGCGAGGAGCAGGGCTGGATCATCCAGTCCGTCGTCCTGTCGGGTGATGCTGGTCGAGCGATGCGAACGGTTCGGGAGCTCAAGGACGTCTCCCGGGTGCCGGACCAGGTCCTCTCCTGGGCCCTCGTCGACCTTGGACGGAAGCTCCACGAGGCGGCTCGCCAGCTCGAGAATGGCGTGGGCGAGGCCGCGGTCGGGAAATCCCTCCGGCTGTGGGGCCCCGACACGCGACCGGTGCTCGAGACCGCCCGGCGTCTCGGCGGCCGGCAGGCCTCGGAGGTGCTCGAGACGGCCCTCCGGACCGATCTCGCCCTGAAGTCCGGGCGGTCCGCGGACGCCACCCGGACTCTTGAAGGCCTTGCGGTGCTTCTGGCCGATATCTGTTCGAAGAAGGCGGGTGCCGCGGCGGCCCGAGGCTGAAAGAAGCCTCCCCTCCCGGACTTGTTCCTTCGCCGACCGGAGGTGTGCAGTCGCGGGCATGGAGGCCCGGACCGTCCCGGTCGAGCGGTCCTCGTGTCGGCTGGAGGCCGAACGTGTCCCGAAACCCGCTTTCGAGCGTCCGATGCCGTCCCGGGATCCGTTTCCACGGAACCGTGCGATTCCTCTCGTCGTTGTCGGCCGCGACCGTCGTGGCCGTGGTCTCCGGATGTGGGACCACGCCCGGGATCGAGGCGGCGGGCGACACCAGCGACGTCCGGCCCTCCCTGGAGTCGAGCCGTGCCGGCGGTTCGGACCGCCGAGACCTGTTCGCGGACATCGGGGACCCCGTGATCTACGGATCGGCGACCGACGCCGGACCCGGTGGTCCGTCGCCCTCGGAGATGGCGGCCGGGAACGGGGACGACGAGGCCGATCCCGTCGTGGTCGATCGCCTCCAGGCCGGTGACGCCGAATCCACCCCGGCCGGCACCGGTGCCGAGGCCCTCGCCACCACCTTCGACGGCCCGGCGACCGGGGAACCCGGGGTCCTGCCGCTCTCGCTCGAGAGAATCGACCGCGAGCTGGCGATCCTGGCGGCGGAATCCTCGGATCCGATGTCCGTGGAGCTGGTCCGGGCGATGCTGCCGGTCCTGGCGATCGATCGGATCGGTGGGAAGGTTCCCGCGTTCGCGCCGGGCACCACCGACCTCCTGCCGGAGGAGACGCAGATCCTCGAAGCGACCTCGGCGTTCGCCCGGACCGTCCGTCGTGAACTCGCCGAGGGGTCGCGACCCGTTCGCGAGATCCTGATGGCGAATCTCACGCAGTACCTCGAGGGCATCCGGAACGACTCCGGGATGCGACTCGGTCGCGTCGAGCTCTGTCGATCGATCTCCGGCTTCGGGGACATCGAGGCCTCGCCCCGTCGGTTCGCCGCTCGCACCGACCAGGAGATCCTGATCTACGCCGAACTGGAGGGCCTCGATTGGACCTCGCGCCCGCAAGGCGGGGTCGGCTGGGAACTCCGTTACCGACTCGAACTCCATCAGCTCTCCGACGGCATGCTCCTGGACCCCGGGGTCGAGCGGGTCGCGATGGACGTCCTCGACGCCCCGATCAGCGAGAACTTCTTCTGGATCCGCTACCGAATCCCCGCCGCCGAGTTGAACGCGGGTCGGTACGTCCTGAAGCTGAGGGTCGAGGAACCCTCGACGGGGCGTCAGGACGAGCGTGCGATCGAGCTCGACCTGCTGCCGGGCGGGCTCCTGGATCGTGCGATCGCCGAGGGAAGCTGATCCCGCTCGGCGACGGTTCGTCATCCGCTCTGTACGATCTCCGGCATGACTGCCCAGGGCTCCCTTCTCGCCACCCGGTCGCTCGACCACGGCACGATTCGTTCGATCCTCGATCGAGCGGAGGCGCTGCTCCGGGTCGTGGACGGGGACGAGGATCTCGATCCCGGCCGTGGGAGCGTGGTGGGCCTCCTCTTCCTCGAGGACTCGACCCGGACCCGCTGCAGCTTCGAGACCGCCGCCCATCGACTCGGCCATCGGGTCGTGACGTTGGCGGGACGCGGTTCCAGCGCCAGCAAGGGGGAAGGCCTCGTGGACACGGCCTCGAACCTCGCTGCCATGGGCCTCGACGCCCTGGTGGTCAGGACGTCTCGATCGGGAGGCGTCCAGAGGGTCGCCCGGGAGGTCGCCGTCCCCGTCATCAATGCGGGTGATGGTCGACACGAGCATCCCACGCAGGCCCTGCTGGACGCCAGCACGCTCGAAGCGGCCCTGGGCGACCTCGAGGGGCGGCGAATCGGCATCGTCGGCGACATCGCCAACAGCCGGGTCGCCCGCTCCAACATCCACCTCCTGGACGCCCTCGGAGCGAGGATCGTGCTGGTCGGCCCGCCCTCGCTGGTCTCCTGGCGGATGGCGGACCTGATTCCCGGCCGGAGCGGCTCGATCGAGGTCGCGCACGACCTCGACGCGGTCCTCGGTGGACTGGATGCCGTCATGATGCTCCGCATCCAGCGAGAGAGGGATGCTGGAGCCTCGGTCGCGTCGGATTATCGGCGGGCCTTCGGCATGACCACCGAGCGGGCGGCCACCCTGGTCCCGGGGGTTCCCATCCTGCATCCCGGTCCCGTGAATCGAGGAATCGAGCTCGACGACGGGGTCCTCGACGACCCCGCGCGATCGCGGGTACTCGATCAGGTTCGGCGGGGGGTGGCGGTCCGGATGGCGGTGCTCGAGCGGGCGTGTCGCACCCGCGTGGCACCCTCCTGAGGACCGAGAATCCGCCCCTCTTTCCTCAACGAGCCCGGCTCCGAGAACCGATGAAGCGGACGCTCGGGGTGCCTTCCCATGGACGCCTCGGGCCATGTGGCGGTCGCTCGCCGCATGTCCGTCGGCATGCTCGGGTGGGTCCTCGCACCATGAATTCAACCTCAGAGAACCGGAGCTCGGGTTCGATCATGCAAAGGTTCTCCGCGCTGCTTCTCGCCGTCGTTTCCGTCGTCCTGCTCGGCGGTTGCGAGGTCGATTCGTACTTCAACCCGAGCGTGACGGGGTACTACGAGCACACGCCGACGTCGATCCCGATCCTCGATCGCATCGACATCATCGAGCGCGAGCCGGGCTACCGGCCCGACGTCTCCAAGCCGACCGCCGAGGACCTCGTCCCCAACGAGCTCCAGTACCGGCTGGCACCCGGCGACGTGGTCCGGGTCGAGATCTACGAGCTCGTCGCGGCGAACCAGACCGACGTCTCCGTTCGCGTCATCGATCAGTCGGGCATGATCCGGCTCCCGACCATCGGCGATGTCCAGGCCGCGGGTCGGACGATCGAGGGACTGCAGGAGGAGATCATCGCGGCCCTGAAGGGCCTGATCGCCGATCCGCTGGTCACCGTGGTGCTCGAGGACGGTCGAAGCTTCCAGTTCACGATCTACGGTGCGGTCGCGGGAACCGGCATCTACGCCCTGAATCGGCCGGATTTCCGTGTGATGGATGCGCTGGCGCTCGCCGGCGGGACGGCCGCCACGACCAAGAAGATCCTCATCATCCGGGAAGTCGCGCTCGACGAGACGGTCAAGCCCGGGTACGAGCGCGACCCCGTCAGCCAGGGCGCGGAGAACGAGGAACCCGATGTTCGGGACATCGATGCGCTGATCGAGGCCCTCGACGGGGGAACCGCCAGTCCGTCCGCGATGGGAGCCTTCCAGGACGATCCCATCGTCGACATCGACGATCTGGGCGACCAGCCGGCCGAAGGTCCCGCCTCGATGGAGACGGCAGGTCGCGCCCCGTCGGGCGACACGTTCATCTTCGACGAGGAGCGACAGGAGTGGATCCGCCTTCTCCCGGAGGATGCGATGGCGCTCGGTCTCCGGCCCGACACCAGCCGTCGATCGGTCGAGCAGGAGCCGGAAGAGCGGATCAGCCCCTACGCGACCCGGATCATCGAGATCGACTACCAGGCGCTGGCTCGTGGAGACAGCAACCAGAACATCGTCATCCGACCAAGCGATCGCGTCTTCATCGACACGCCCGAGGTCGGCGTGGTCTACATCGACGGCGAGATCTCCCGACCGGGTGTCTACCAGCTGCCGGTGGCCGGCCGCCTGACCCTGAGCCGCCTCGTCGCGGCCGCCGGCGGCCTCAACCCGATCGCGATTCCCGAACGGGTCGACTTCACCCGCAAGCTCGGCGAGGACCGCGAGGCGACCCTCCGGGTCAACCTGGCCGCGATCCGGAACCGGGCCGAGCCGGACATCTTCATCCGGCAGGACGACCACATCCACATCGGCACGAACTTCCTGGCGGCCCCGCTGGCGGTCCTCCGGAACGGCTTCCGCATGACGTATGGGTTCGGGTTCCTCCTCGACCGGAACTTCGGAAACGACGTCTTCGGCCCGCCGCCGACGAACTTCGGCGACTTCAACTGAGTCCTGACACGACGTCAAGCCGGAGGCTGGGCGTTCCTGAATCACCGCGGCGGAGCCGCTCCCACACCCGGGAACCCGGTTTTCGAGCGAAAATCGGCGACCGGTGCCGGGCCGCGTCTCGGGTCATTCCGATCCCGGACCGACCGGGGAGGATCCGGACTGCTCCCATCTTCGAAAATGCCGAACACCCGCCCGGGGCCCCCGCGTAGGGGACTCCACGGAGGCATTTCAGCCACGTGCCGCAACCCGGCAGGTGGCGTTGGATCAGTCGCCATGGATGGTCGATGGAGATGTTCGTGACGACCCCGGCCGACCAGATTGGAAGCACCATCGCCGTCTCCCCGCCGGGTGAGACGGTGGTGTCGCCCAGGGCCGCCCTCGTCGCGGGCGGGGTCCTGCTCCTGACCACGATCCTCGTGTTCTTCGAGCTCTTCAGGGCGCAGGCCGAGTTTGCGCTTCGGTTCCCGTCGGACTGGGGCCACACCCTGATCGTCCCGGCGCTGGTGGCGTGGTTGATCTGGAAGGATCGGGACCGACTCGCGGCCATGGAGCCGTTCCGACCGGTCTGGGCCGGCCTCGTGCTCGTCTTCCTCGGGATCGCCTTCTACCTCGTCTCGGTCGTCGGTCCGAGCTGGTTCACGGTCCACCACAACGCTCGCCAGCTCGGGTTCGCGGTCTACCTCTTCGGGGCGGCCCTGCTGATCTTCGGCTGGAAGCCGATGCGGATCCTCGCGTTCCCGCTCGCGTACCTCGCGGTGTTCGGGTTCACCTACACCGATCGGATCATCGGGTACTTCACCCAGCAGCTGCAGGACGTCAGCGCCTTCGGTGGCTACGTCATCCTGGTGGTCACCGGGATTCCCGTGGACATCCAGGGGAACACGATCTACGTGGACACCACCGACCCGGCGACGGGCCTCCCGCTCACGAATCCCCTCAACATCGCCGAGGCGTGTTCCGGGATGCGCATGCTCGTCGCCTTCATGGCCCTGGGGTCGCTGATGGCGTACGTCGGCCTGAAGGCCTGGTGGCAGCGTGCGCTCCTGATAGCGCTCGGGATCCCCGTCGCGGTCTTCGTCAACATGCTGCGCGTGGCCACCCTCGGGATCCTGAGCCTCTGGGACGTCGGGTTCGCGGGGGGACAGTTCCACGCCTTCGTCGGATTCGTCTGGCTCATGCCCGCCTTCCTCGTCTTCCTCGGAATCATGGCCGTCGTCCGCCGACTGGTCATCGAGGTCGACGAGTCCGGGGAGGAGACGGCGTGAGCGACTCGAACCCCGGAAAGACCACGGCGGATGCCGGCCTTCGATTCACCGGCTCGATCCGGAAGGCGTTCGCGACCCTGCTCGCGTTCCTCGTCCTCGGTGTCGTGACGATCCCCGTGGTGATCGCCCAGCTGGAGATCTACCTGCGGAAGGAGCCGGTGCCCCTGGTTCGTCCGCTCAACAACGTGAACGACTCCCTCGGCGACTGGCGTCGGGCGAGGGACGACGACGGCAAGATGCTTCCCGACACGCAGTTCGGCGCCGAGATGATCGAAGGGCTCGGCACCAGCCTCTACCTCGATCGAATGATCGAGTCGAAGGGGCGGAAGATCAACCTGCACGTCGCCTTCTACACGGGGATGATCGACGACGTCCCCCACGTCCCGGAACGATGCTGGGACGCCAACGGGCTCTCGATGTCGATCCCGCCGATGATCCACGACCTCGACCTCGACATCGACGATGCGTCCTTCGAGGGCTCACCGGTCAATCGCGCGACCGGCGAGCCGTATCCGCGCGTGATGGTCGACGACATCGGCGGGGAGGTTCCCGTCCACCTTCCGGTCGGCCGGCCGCGGATCACGGTGACGCAGTTCGATCCCAACGACAGGACGCCGAAGCTCAAGCAGGTGGGCGGCTACTTCTTCATCGCCAACGGCCGCATGGCCCCGAGCGCGAAGGACGTCCGCATGCTCGCCTTCGATCCGAGCGAGCGGTACGCCTACTACTGCAAGGTCCAGCTGACCTACGTGTCCTCCCTGCGGAACGGGGACGACTCCGATGCCGTCGTCCAGGAGTTCCTGGAGATCGCCGAGGACCTGCTGCCGGAGCTTCTTCCGGAGGTCATGAAGTGCCTTCCGGACTGGCCCGAGATCGAGGCCCGGATGTCGGAGGGCACCGCATGAGTCCGGCAGCCTCGAGGAACGACGTCTCGTCCCACCGCCTCGTGGAGTCGTCCCGACGACCCGTGGCGGCCCGCCGTCCGGATCTCCCGCCTGCGACTCCGGGTCGCCTTCCCGGAGCCGGCGATCCCGCGAACCCGACGCCCGGTTCGGTCGAAGTGACCCCGGGCACCGTCTCCTGATCCCCAGCACCCCGAGCCCTGCAACCAGCAAGGACGTACTCCCAGATGGCCAAGAAGAAGCTCAACGTCAAGTTCCTCGCACTCGTTCTCGCCGCCGTCGGTGTCGGTGTCGCGGTGATCGGCCTCGTCGTGCTCATGCAGTTCCGGAACGACCCGGTCCGGCACGTGAAGCGCGGTGACGCCCTGATGAACGAGGGTGCCTACGAGAACGCGATGATGCAGTACGTCCGCGCGATCGGGAAGAAGCCCTCGGAGATGGACTACTACGACCGGGCCATCCAGGCCTCGTCGAAGATCGAGCCGAACTCGCGTGAACGCGCCTTCGAGCTCTTCGGCCAGAGGCTGGCGATCCTGGCGAAGCAGGTCGAGTACGCGACGGATCGCGAGACGCGCGACGCGCGAGCCGCCCAGTTGATGGACGAGCTCCAGGTGATGACGTTCGCGCTGCCCAGGGTTCGCGGTGTGTCGGGTCCCGAGCGGTACGAGTTCGTCGCGGCCCGACTCGGGGACCTCGGTCGGAACTTCGAACTCCTCCCCGACGGCGAGGTCGGATCGAGGATCCGGGCCGCGGTCGAGGGCCGGATGGCGGAGCCGGTCTGGCGAGCCGCCTACGTCGCCGACATCTTCGACTGGGAGGACTCCGTCGACGACCTCATCGAGCTCATCGAGATCGAGCCGTCCTACATGCCGAACCACTACGGCCTCCTTCGAGGACAGCTCGACCGCCTCGAGACGGACGAGATCCGCTCCGCGGCCTCGGCGGACGAGCTCGAGTCGGGCCTGAAGTCGGAGACCGGTTTCGACACGCGCCTCGCGATCGCCCGGGAGGCGGTCACCGGTCCCGCCCCCGAGCTCGCCCTCCTGGCCTTCGAACGCGACCACGTGCTCTTCTTCGCGGGCCTCGCCGGCGAGTCGGGGCTGACCGAGGAGCCGGATCCCACCGACCTCGACGAAGCCATCAAGGAGCTCGGAGCCTTGACGAGGCTGGCCGAGGACGAGAACCGCCGCTTCGAGGTTCGCAGCAGGCTCTTCGAGATCTGGCATGCCGCGCAGGCCGCCCAGTACCGCCGCCCGACCATCGAGGTCGAGCTCGAGACGCTCGAGGCGCTCAACGCCGGCTACCAGCGGATCAAGGAAGCGGCGGCGGAGCGCATCATCGAACTCGACGCCGACGATCTTCGAGCGGGCTACGTCGTCCTCGTGGGCATTCCCATGAATCCCGAGGCGGCCGAGACCTCCCGTGAGCGGATCGCGGCCGTCCTCGAGCAGGCGGACGAGGCGGCGACGCTCGGCGTCGACAACTGGGCCGCCTACAGGATCCGTCCGACGGCCCTGCAACGAGCCTTCGAACTGGAACTGCTCGAGACCCCGTTCGACCAGGTCCTCGACGAGGGGGCCAAGGAACGCCTCGCGGCGGCCCACCAGGCGATCTACGACTCGTACGCCGACGACGAACTGCGCGAGCAGTCCCCGACCTGGCAGCGAAACGAACTCCTCTACAAGTCGCGACTCTCGGAGTCGGCGGCTCGCACGGCCGCGACGACGGAGGACACGGTCCTCGCGCGCGAGGCGAGGGAGGAGTCGATGCAGTACGCGATCGAAGGCGGACGCGCCGCGAATCTCTTCCGTGAGAATGCGGACTCGATCGACATGATGGCCATCAACGCCGGGCTGACCGTGGCGCGGCGACTGGGCCAGTCGGGGACGGCGCTCCAGCTTCTCGAGACCGCCCTCGAGCGGAACGCGACGATGGCGGCCGACCTCGGCATCCAGGCCCGCTTCGCGGTGGTGCTCGCCGATGCCGGCGACTTCAACCGGGCGAAGGCGGTCCTCCAGCGCGTGCGTCCGAGGATCGACCAGTCCGACGCCGACCTGCTTGCGACGGTCGCGGAGGCCGAACGGTTGATTCGCATGGCCGAGTCGGGCCAGCAGGCCGAGGACCTCCCCGGCGCCGACCTCCTCACCCAGGCGGCCGTGGCGAGGGCCGCCGGCGACATCGACGAACGTCGTCGAGTCCTCGACCTCGCGATCGAAGGTGATCGGGTGCACCCCAGCGTCCGGCTGCTGGCGCTCATCGAGCGCGGCATGCTCGAGGAGTCCGAGGGTGACTACGAGAGCATGCGCATGTACGCGACCCGTGCCCTC
Organism: Planctomycetota bacterium; assembly: GCA_036339295.1. Classification (GTDB taxonomy): domain Bacteria; phylum Planctomycetota; class Phycisphaerae; order Phycisphaerales; family SM1A02. The sequence goes on along the minus strand of JAYZBK010000102.1, from coordinate 22,375 downwards.
GAGATCGACCCCGACTCCGTCCGCGCGAAGATCCTCCTGCAGTCGGACTCGTCGACGACGGGTCTCGATCGCAGCCGACGTCTCGCGGAGATCGCCTACGAGCATCCGGAGGACGTCGACGTCCAGCAGGCGAAGCTCCTGCGATCGGCACTCGGCGACAATCTCCTCCTCGACGCCGAGGAGATCGAGGAACTCCGGACGGAGCTCGCGACCCTCGACGCCCGCATTGCCGCCATCGAGTCCAAGCGTCCGCTGGCCCTCGAGTACGAGTTCGGTCGGGCGCTCTCCGCGTCCGACTTCGATGCTGCGGCGGGCTACCTCGACGCCATCGAGAATCCGGCGGAAGGCGAGCCCGGCGACGGGGAGACCGCCCGCACCATCCTGCTCCGTGCCGGCATGGAGGATCAGAAGGGCGACCTCGACAAGGCGATCCAGGTCATCCGGGACGCGATCGACAACAAGGGTTACGGCAGCGACGGGATGCACATCGCCCTCGGCGAGCTCTACCTCAAGAGGGGCGATCGCGAGGACGCCATCCGGGAGTTCGACGAGGCCTTCGCCCAGGCCCCGAATCGCTTCTCGAACGCGCTGGCGCTCGGCAAGGTGCTCCTCGCGGAAGGCCGGATGGCCGACGGCCTCCAGGTCCTTCGTGCGGGGAGGTCGAGCGGTCGCAACAACGAGTCGTATCGCGATCTCTGGCTGTTCGCGGAGATCCAGGCCGGGAACTTCGACGTCGCGGTCAAGGAGCGAAGGCGGATCTACGCCATCGATCCCTTCGCCCAGAAGAACGCGGTCGAACTGGCCCGGCTCCTCGCCGAGTCGCCGGTCGACCGGGAGTCGGTCGTCCATCTCGAATCGGATCCCCGATCCGGCGCGGTCGAGGGCGAGCCGAGGTACACGCTCGGCGAATGGAGTCGCCTCAGCCGGTCCGAGCGGAGGACGCTGCAGGCCGAGACCCAGGCGGCCCGGACGGCCGAGGCGAGCGACATCTTCGCGAACCTGCTGGAGAAGGACCCGACCTCGCCCGACCTCGTCGTCGGTGCCGTCCGTTTCGGTGAACAGCATCCGGACTACGAGGTCGAGGGGGATCCCCTCGGCCGAGCGGAGCGGATGCTTCGCGAATCGATCGCCAGGGACACCGGCGCACGACGTCGGGGCGCCGAGGGCCGGCTCGCGAGGATCCTCGCGGAGAAGGGCCGCAAGCTGTACCTGGCCGAGAACGTCGACGAGGCCGAGGCCGTCTTCGACGAGGTCGTCGAGATGGATCGTCGGCGGGACGGCGAGGCGACGACCGTCATCGCCTCGTTCCTCCTCTCGGAGGCCGACTACAACCGGAGCGTGAAGTACCAGGCCGCGTTGCTCGAGACGTTGGAGAGCCTGCAGGCCGACGAGTCCATCCTGCGCGGCGTCGCCGCGCAGCTCGCGAAGCTCCACATCGCCGTCGACGACAACGAGAGCGCCGAAGCCATCGCCGACCGGTACTTCCTCGAGGCCGAGAACGACTCGAACCAGCTGACGATCCTGGGCACGATCGCCTTCGGCAAGGCCGATGCGATCCGGCGAAGCGAGGGCATCGCAGAGGACGGTGGCCTGAGCTCGGAAGTGGTCGACCTCCTCGGACTGGCGGAATCCCGGTACGAGCGGGCGATCGAACTGAACGCCCTGAACCGCGATGCTCGCGTCCAGTTGTCGACGTTGAAGGAGTACGAGTGGCTCTATGCCGTGGAGTCCGAGCGGCAGGAACGCCTCGAGGAGGCGATCAAGACCCTTCGGGCGGTGCTCGCGACCGACCAGATGTTCTGGGCTGCCCGGCAGCGGCTCGTGGGTCTTCTCGAGAGAGCGGACAGACTGGACGAGGCGGCGGCCGAGCTGCGCGAGTACATCGAGCTCGTTCCGGACCTCGATGTCGCCCGGCAGACCCTGCTCGGGATCTACCAGCGCGATGGCCGCATCAAGGAGGCGATCGAAGTGGCGCAGGAGGCCCTCGACCGCAATCCGACGAGCATCCCCTGGGCGTTCACGCTCGGGCGATTGCGACAGGACGAGGGCGAACACGACCTCGCGGCCCAGTTGTACGCCAGTCTCTTCGACCAGACCCAGAATCCCGCCTACCTCCGGGCCCAGGTCAGGGCCCTCATGAGCCGGGAGGTCCCGGCGGTGTCGGAGATCCGACGACTCACGGTCGAGAACCAGCGGCTCTTCCGGCAGGACCCCGTGCTGCTGGGCGGCTACTGCGTGGCCCTCGTCAAGGGCGGGGAGAGGTCGGACGGCCTTCGACAGTTCGAATCGACCTATCGATCCCTCGCCGGACGCGACGACACGGCGCGGTCCGGTCTCTCGCAGTGGCTCGACGAGCTCTTCTCGGAGGATCCCGACGGGGCGGCCGACCTGGCCGCGTTCGTGGAACGCATCTCCGACGGCGATCCGTCCGTGGTCGATCTCCTCGAGGTCGCCAGCGCCTGGAACGCCCTCGGTTCCGAAGGGTGGGACGAGGCGATCACCGCGACCCGTCGCGCCCTCGACAAGGCGACGTTGGACACGGAGATCCTCGCCGCCCTGACGCAGCTCGGCGTCCTCCACAGCCTCAACGGCAATTTCGACGACGCGATCGACTCCTTCGAGAAGGCCCTCGAAGTCCGTCCCGACGACATCCAGCTCCTCAACAACCTCGCGTATCTCGGGGCGAAGTCCGGAGGAGACCTCGATCTCGCCCTCGAGCGAGCGGAGCGTGCCTCTCGCGAGTCGCCCTATCGCGCCGAATACCGGGACACCCTCGGGGCCGTCTGGATGGCGATGGCGAAGGCCGCCGCCGACGACGAGCAACGCGAGGTCCTCTACCGGAAGGCGAAGCAGGAACTGGAACTGGCCTCCCGGCTCAATCGAAGGGTGCCCAGTCCCCTGATCCAGCTCGCACAACTGGAGATCGAGCTCGGGAATCCCGACAAGGCCCGACGATTCCTGGCCGAGGCCAGTGATCGCGAGCCCTCCGAGACGCTGCAGGCGGAGATCGAGCGTCTCCTCGAGCTGGTCCGGGGCGGCTGAATCCCGATGAACGCTCAAACGCCCCCTCGAATCGACCGATGACTGACCTTACGGGACCTCGACCCGACATCCGGATCCTTCCATCATGAGCTCGTCCACCAGTTCGACACGTCCGACCGCCCGTCCGCAGGCTCGTCCAGGCCAGAAGCCCGCGTCGCCGGTCTCCAGCACCACGATCGATCCGATCAAGATCGTGCGCCAGCACATGGTGCTCCTCCTCTCGACGGGGGTGATCGGTGTGGTCGTCGGCACGGTGGTCTTCATGGCCTGGTTCCGGTACTTCCCCTCGTACGCCGGCGTGGTCACGTTCGAACTCGTCGGAACCCTCGAGGATGCGGCCGACCCCATCGCGTCGGAGGAGCGCAACGAGGACACCGTGCAGAGAATCGCGGCGACCGAGGCCCTGAAGGTCATCGACGAACGAGCCCTCACCACGATCCTCAAGGATCCGGACGTCCAGAGGATGAAGTGGATGGAGCAGTTCGTCGATCCCGACACCGGGAGGCCGAACAACGACGAGGCGCTGGTCGAGCTGATGGACGAGATCTCCGCCGGCTACCGAAGACGCACCCAGTACTTCGACGTGCGATGGGCCGCCCGAAGCAAGACCGACGTGCCCGTGATGCTCAACGCGGTCGCGACGCACTACATCGACGGTCGGGATCGCGAGCGCCGCCGCGACAAGACCGAGGCCCGCCAGCCGTTCGTCGAGAATCTCACGAAGGTCGAGACCGAGATCGCCTCGCTCGAGAACGAGATCGAGGACTTCATCTCCCGGACGGGCATGCTGTCCCTCACCCTGAACACCACGGCCGTCCAGTCCGACCTCGAGGACCGGGAGTTGGAGCGGAACGAGGTCCTCTCCGAGATCCAGCGGACCATCGGACTCGTGAGCCAGCTCGACGCCAAGCTGACGGGGATGGTCGAGTGGAGCCAGGACGACGTCCGCGAGGCCGAGAACGACCAGGTGGTCATGAGGGCCCTCAGCGAGGTGCAGACCCTTCGCGGGCTCCTCGGCGAGCATCGCCAGAAGTTCGGCCCCGACCACAACCAGGTCCGGCAGACGCAGAAGGCGCTCGACGCCCGCATCCGTGAGAAGGACCGCAAGGTCGAGGAGGTCATCCTCCGGAACGTCCAGGGCCAGCGGAAGCTGGCGGGCGACGCCCTCGAACGACTCCGTTCCGTCGAGACCGCGCTGGACGACGAGATCGCGAAGAAGACCGCGGAGATGAACGACTTCGTCGCCGCGCAGGCCACGCTCGAGAAGATGCGGGCCGACCTCACCCGGAAGGAGGAGCGTCGCACGCGGATCCTCGATCACATCGACCAGATCGAGGCGATGTTCAGTCGCGAGGATGCGACCGAGATCCAGCTCGTCGGCAGCGCCCTCACGCCGAGGGAACCCGCTTCGCCGAAGTGGTTCGTCGTGATCCCCGGCACCGCGATCCTGCTTCTCGGCTTCGTGACCGGTCTCGTGTTCCTCCGGGAGATCCTGGACAAGCGGGTGCGGACCACGGCCGATCTCACGGGCCTCCCCGGCGCGCGACTGCTCGGGGTCCTGCCGGACATCAAGGACGACCCGACCGATGCGGACCGGGCCGAGACGGTCGTCAGGGACTTCCCGGCGTCGGTCCTCGCGGAGAGCCACCGGCAGTTCGCCGCGGCGTTCCGACGGGCCCGGGAGGACGCGTCCGCGAAGAGCATCCTCTTCGTCGGCGGCATGCCGGGAGCGGGTTCGACCTCCGTGGTCGCGAACCTCGCCTCGATCGCCGCCGCCGCGGGGCGTCGGGTGCTGGTCGTCGACGGAAACCTTCGTCGACCGCGAATCGCGGAGATCTTCGGCATCGACGCGGACGAGCCCGGCCTCGGCGACGTCATCGTCGGGGAGTCGAGCGCCGAGGGCGCCCTGCACACGACCCAGGAGGGCATCAAGGTGCTCACCGCGGGCTCCCCGGCCAATCGGTACTTCGAACGACTCGACTCGGCGAATCTCCGGAAGGTGATCGACGAGGTCTCGGGCTCCGTGGACGTGATCTTCGTCGATGGTCCTCCGCTCGTCGTCGCCAGTGAAGCGATGGGCATGACCGACCAGGTGGATGCGACCGTGCTCGTGGTCCGGGCCTACTCGGAGCAGCGCGGACTGGTCGCACGCCTGATGCGGCAGCTCGGGGAACAGCCGAGCAGCTTCCTCGGCGTCGTCCTGAATCGACCCCGGAACACCGCCGGTGGCTACTTCAAGCGGAACTACGAGGCGATCGCGGAGTATTCGGTCGACCGGTCCGAGAGCTGACACCCGCGCATCGTGCGCAGGCCAGAGGGGCATTCCTCATCGTGGCATCCGGATCGTCCATACTCGTGACCGGTGGTGCGGGCTTCATCGGCTCCCACCTGGTCGATCACCTTCTCGCGAAGGGCGAGGCGGTGACCGTGGTGGACGATCTCTCGACGGGCCGGCGAAGCAATCTCGAGAACGCGCTGGAAGCCGGCGATCGGTTCGTCTTCCACGAGGGAACGGTGGCCGACGTGCTGCCTTCGCTCGATCCCGGATCCTTCACGTCGATCCACCACCTGGCGGCGGCGGTGGGGGTCCGGCTCGTGGTCGAGGAGCCCATCCGCACGATCGAGACCAACGTCGATGGAACGAGCGAGGTGCTCGCGTTTGCGCGTCGTGCCCGGGTCCCCACGCTCGTCGCCTCGACGAGCGAGGTCTACGGCAAGGGATCGGGTCGACCGATGTCCGAGGACGACGACGTGATCTACGGCCCGACCATCGTCCCGCGATGGTCGTATGCATGCTCGAAGGCGATCGACGAGTACCTCGCCCTGGCCCACCATCGCGAAGGGCTCGTCCCGACGGTCGTCGTGCGGTTCTTCAACACCGTGGGTCCCCGGCAGGCCGGCGACTACGGCATGGTGCTGCCACGATTCGTCGAAGCGGGCCTGGAGGGCGCCGACGTCCTCGTGCACGGGGACGGCGGGCAGTCGCGTTGCTTCTGCGACGTCCGGGACGTGGTCACGGCGCTTCCCCGGCTGCTCGGCGACGCCTCCCACCACGGCCGGGTCTTCAACCTCGGCAACGATCGCTCGCTCACGATCGCCGAGCTCGCGAGGATCGTCGTCGATCGCACGGGTGGTCGAAGCACGATCCGCAACATCCCCTACGCGGAGGCGTTCGCGGACGACTTCGAGGACCTGAGGTTCCGCCAGCCCGATCTCTCGCGCATCCGCAAGGCGATCGGCTTCGATCCCCGGATCTCGATCGAGACCACAATCGACGATCTCGCCCGGGAGCTCGGGTCATGAGCTCGCTTCCCGTGTGGAGCATCGCGAACGAGGAGCAGACGTTCCTCCAGGAGATCCTCGAAGGACTCTCCAACGGCTTCCAGGGGCTGTTCGGTCCCGTCTACGAGGGGCCGGCGCATCCGCCGTCGACGACCGAACTGCTGAACGGCTTCCTTCCCGTCTTCCTCGTCGCGTTCGTCGTGACGTTGCTCGTCGTCCCGGTCGTCCGGTGGATCGCGATCCAGTTCGACATCGTCGACAAGCCCGACGGTGGTCGCAAGATCCATCGCTATCCGGTGGCCTACCTTGGAGGCGCCGGCGTCTTCGCGGGGGTCGTCGCCGGCATCATCAGCTTCGACCCGCTCGTGCACTTCTCCAATCCGGTGCCCGACGGGTTCTCGATCAGCGCCTATCCACCCGTCTCGTTCGCCGTCGTCTTCGGGATCCTCGCGATCTTCGTGACCGGCCTGCTCGACGACATCTTCCACTGGGACCCCCGGCTCAAGCTCGCCGGGCAGCTGGTGGCGGCCGGCGCCCTCGCCCTGAGCGATTTCGGGACCGGTGCCGCGACGGGGCTCCTGAGTCCGTTCTTCGCCTGGATGCCCGCGGTGGACCTGACGCAGGCGGCGGCCTCGGTCGACGGCCTCGGCGAGATGGCGAAGCAGGCCTGGATCTCCGACATCAGGCTTCCCACCATCGACGGCGGCTGGGAGTCGTTGCGGGTCTGGGGGGTCGAGTTCGACGACACGGTGCCCGTCGTTCCCGAGGGCGCGAACGTCTCATGGGCATGGAATCCCTTCCTCACCCTCGACGGCGTCTACTACTGGGCCGGCGTGGTGCTCATCGGGGTCGTGATCCTCGGGGCCTGCAACGCGGCGAACCTGCTCGACGGCCTGGACGGTCTCCTCTCGGGCACGGTCGGCACGATGGCCGTCGGGTTCGTGGCGGTGGCGATGCTGCTGGCGATCGCCGACGTGTCCGATCATCGGGCGGTCGACGACGCGACGGCGGTCGTGTTCAGCGAATCGGGCGACCTCGCCGCGACGACGGCCGACTTCGTGGTCGAGGGCGAGGCGTTCGCGGTCGGGGAGGCCGAGGCGTCGAGCGGCTTCAGCTACCAGCGCGAGGTCAAGGGGCGGTACGACCCGCTGGCGGGCTCCCGCATCGTCATCGCGCTCGCCCTCCTCGGGGCCTGTCTCGGCTTCCTGCCCTACAACTTCAATCCCGCGGTGATCTTCCTCGGTGACGCGGGGAGCCTGTTGATGGGCTTCCTCTGCGGCGTCCTCATCCTCTCGCTGGGAAGCGAGGGACAGACGCACTACGTGGTGGCGGGCCTCATCATCTTCGCGCTGCCGATCATGGACACCCTGCTGGCGATCCTCCGTCGCAAGCTCGCGGGGCTCCCGATGTCCGCGCCCGACAAGAACCACATCCACCACATGTTCCTTCGTGCCTTCGGCGGGAACGTCAAGAAGGCGGTCACCGCGCTGTACGGGCTCAACGCCATCTTCGTCCTGCTCGGGGTGGGGCTCGCCGCGACCGTGGCCCTGGGAGGCGCCCGGTACCTCCTCGCCTACGGCACCGCGATCCTCATCTTCGGGTTCGTCGGGGCGGTGGCGATGAAGACGGCGTTGCGGAACCGCTGGGAGCTCCAGGCCCGCGATCCTCAGCCGGACGAATCGTCCTGACGATCCGCGGGGACCCCGAGGTACTGGAGGACCTCGGTCAGGACGTGGTGCACCGGTCGACCGGCCGAGTACGAACCGAAGTGTCCCGTCGGCGCGCCCCGGAAGCTGATCGCGGCGTTGGCGCCCTCGCCGGGCTTCGGATCCTGGATGCCCATGGCGACGATGATCCGAGGGTCGTCGAACGGTGCGCCGGCGATGTAGCTCGAGAGGTAGCGGGGCGGGAGCGGGGCCTTGTGGTAGCCGGCGTGATTCCCGTCCGCGTCGCCGCGAGGCATGTACGCGGTGCCCGACTTGCCCCACGCGCGATACGGCGTGCCTTCGCGACCTTCCTTGACCAGCCGATCGCGGACGCGGTCGAACTGCTCGGCCAGCACCGCTCGCGTCTCGCGGGCGATCGCCGGCGACAGCGCCGGGGTGGCCGCGGCCTCGTGCATGCGGATGTCCGGACTCACGAGCGTCATCCGCGGAAGGCGACCGTCGTTCCGGGCGATCGGGCAGTAGGCCCGGACGAGCTGCAGGGGGGTCAGGGCGACGGAGTATCCGAAGCTCATCGAGAGTCGCTCGCCCGTCGGTGACTCGAGGAGCTTCGGATCGACCGGCGACCGTCCCTCGGCGGGCATCATCACGCCCGTGGGGAGGCCCACGCCGAAGCGATCGCACATCTCCACGAGTTCCTGGTTCGACATCCGTCCGGCGACGGTGGCGAATCCGGTGTTGATGCTCTTGAGGAGGCAGGTGCGCCAGTCCGTGAGTCGATCGGCGTTGCCGACGTACTCGATGGTGCGGGAGCCGAAGCGCGTGGATCCGTGGGCGCCGATGTCGACGGGCTCGGCGGGGTCGTTCCGACCGAGCTCCCGGGCCCACGCCCAGAAGATCGACTTGAAGGTCGAGCCCGGTTCGTACGTGTCGGTCCAGATGCGATTGCGGCCGTGGGCCGGACCCAGGTCGTCCCGGTCGCCGTCGAGGGAGGCTGCGACCCAGCCCGTCCTCGCCTCCGCCTCGTCGTTGTCGAGGATGTCCACCGCGGCGAGGATCTCGCCGGTCAGGGGATCGGCCACGATGGCCCAGCCTCCGACCGCGAGGTGGTCCTCGATCGCGGTCCGGAGGTGACGCTCGACGATCTGCTGGATCGCGAGATCGATCGTGATCTGGACGTGCTCGCCGTCCCGGCCTCGTTCGTAGCCGTCGGGCCCGACGAAGAGCGTGTCCCCGCCGACCGCGACGGTGCGTTCGAGCGAACCGTGTCGCGGGCGGAGGGTCTCGTCCAGCACGTACTCGATCCCGCTCGCGCCCCGCTGGACGGGATATCGCGCCATGAGCGACTCGAGCATGACCGGGTCGGCGTATCGGAGCAGCAGTCGACGGGGCACCACCTCGGTGATCGCCGCCGGCTCGTCCTCGCCCCCGGAATCGACCTCGAAGGCGATGCGTCGGATTCGACGACGATCGGCGGCATCGAGCTGGTCGGCCGGGAGCAGCAGCAGCGTCTCCCCCGCGGTCCCTTCGAGTCGATCGAGGAGGCCCCGACGGAGACGTTCGAGGTCGCCGCGATCGAGGGGATCCGGAAGGAGCGCCTCGGCGAGTTCACGCGCCAGCGCATCGAGGGGATCGCCCATCCGGGGGACTTCGCGCCCGGCCCAGTCGAGGAACCCCGGCACGTCGACCGCGAGGTCGCTTGGAACGCGGTCGAGTTCGTTCTCCGTCGGTCTCCAGCCGACCGACTGGACGGCGCCGACCAGCGGGGCGATGCTCGCCAGGTCGAGGGTCTTCCGGATCGGACGTTCCTCGAGGACCAGCCCGTGGATCCGGACGGGCCGCTCCATGCCCGCGAAGTCGATCGCCAGGCTCGAGAGCTCGCTCGGATGGAGCTGGTCGGTGTCGAGACCGGTCACCAGCGGCAGGTACTGGCTGTCGGCCTCCGCGTCCTTCATCCGCTCGAACAGTTCGTCCTCGGCGATGCCCGTCCGTCCATGGATCAGGCCGGCGACCTTCCGGAGCAGCTCCAGTCGTCGGGGGTCGTCCGGCTCGAAACCGGGATCGAGGATGCCCGCGCGAACCGCCTTCTCGCAGAGGTACTTCAGGTCGATCGCGAGGTTGTGGCCGAGGACCGAGGTCGCGAGGGTGTTCCCTCGTCGATCCACGATCGTCCCGCGCATGTGCAGGCGTTGCGTGGACCGGGTCCGCGATCCGAGTCGATCGGACAGCTCCTCCGCCGGCGCCACCTCGAGCTGGGCCACTCGGGCGAGGCCGAGACCGAGGAGGCCGATCGTCCCGAAGAGCGCCCAGCGGGCGACCCGGTCCTTGGGGAAGCCGTCGCTCACCAGCCGTCGACTCCTCGCGAAGCGTCACCCAGGACCGTCGTTCCCGGGAGTTCGGGGAGTCGATCGAGGCCCGGCCATCGATTGCCGAGCGCGTAGATCTCGGTCCAGGCCTCGATGGACTCGCAGTCGGGGCCGTGTTCCTCCAGCCACGCCCGCAGCCGGTCCTCCGTGGAGAGGCCGTCGAGCTTCCAGCGGACCATCTGGAGGGTCTGCTCCATCCGCTCGGCTCGGAAGTGGACGTCGGTGTTGGCGGCCAGGAGATCGATCTCCTGCTGGCGAAGGACGAGCAGGCCGCTCGCCACTCCCCCGAGAGTCACCACGACCGTCACCAGCTTCCAGAACATCGACGGTCTCCTCAACGGGCCGGAAGAACGAGCTCCTGGCCGGGCCGGATCACCGGGTTGCGAGAGTCGAGGGACGGGTTGAGCTCGGGGATCTCCCGCCAGCGGGACTCCCGGCCGAGCTCACGCTTGGCGATTCTCGCCAGCGAGTCGCCCGAGCGGACGATGTACTTCTGCGTCGGGGCGGGGACGGGCATGACCTCGCGGACCCGGAGTCGCACGTCGGGCCGCGATCCACGATCCGGGATCCGGATCACCTGGCCGGGCTTGATGCGAGCGGCGTCCGTGATGCCGTTCATCTCGGCGAGCCATTGCCAGAGGGCGGGATCGCCGTAGTGCCTCTTCGCGATGCCCGCGAGGGTCTCGCCCTTGCCCACGACGTGCGTTCGATCGGGTCGAGTCTCGCGGGGGCGGGGATCGGGTTCCGTCGGGCGTCCGAGGACCTTCTCCTCCGGAACGAGCACGATCTCGGATTCGGTCAGCGCCAGGGTCCGTGCCCGGGCGTCCTGGTCGATGCCGCCCTGCTCGAGGAACTCCCGCTGGAAGAGGCCGTCCGGAGTCGACCGCGGAAGCACCGCCGCGGCAGGATCCTGGAGCATGCCGAGACCACGTCGGTTGGCCTCCATGTGATCGGTGATCAGGATCCCGACGAAGAGGAGGAGTCCGAATCCCACCACCAGTGCCAGCTTGTGTTCACGCGTCATGGAGCGTCAGCATCCTTGCTGGGGGCTCGAGAGGCCCCTCGACGGGGTTTTTCGCCCCTGGAGGGCGATCAGGTCGAGTCGCCGACCGTGGCGACCCGAAGCTTGGCCGATCGCGACCGGGGATTGGTCGAGATCTCGGCCTCGGTGGGGGTCACCGGCATCCTTGCCGGGACCGTGCCGAGGCCATGCCTGGCCAGGGCGGCGAAGGCTCGCTTCACCCGCCTGTCCTCGAGGCTGTGGAAGGTGAGGAAACCCACCCTCGCTCCGGGAGCGAGCCACGTCGAGCGGCCGTCGGCGATCGCCTTCGCCGCCTCGTCGACCTGCCTCAGCAGTCCGTCGAGGGCGCCCAGTTCGTCGTTGACCGCGATCCTGAGCGCCTGGAAGGTCCGAGTCGCCGGATGGTTCCGGCTCGACGCCGCTCGGGATCCGTACGCCTCGCGAACGAGATCGGCAAGCTGCGCCGTCGTTTGAATCGGCGACTCGGACCGAGTACGGCCAATCTTTTGGGCGATGCGTCGGGCCAGTGGTTCCTCGCCGAATTCGCGGATGATCCGGGTCAGTTCGGCCTCGTTCGCGGTCGCCACGAGCTCGGCCGCCGAGACCGGGCCGGTGGGGTCCATCCGCATGTCGAGCGGGCCGTCGGAGAGGAACGAGAACCCTCGCGAGGGGGTGTCGATCTGGGTGCTCGAGACGCCCAGGTCGGCGAAGACCACGTTCGCGGCGAGCTCGCGACCCACCAGGTCCCGGGGGGCTCGGGCGAAGGAACCCTGCCACTCCAGGACGGTGCCGCCGCCCGCCTCACGGACTCGCCTGCCGGCGAAATCGAGGTTCTCGGGGTCGAGATCGCAGAGGATCACGGTGCCCTCGGAGCCGGCCCCCGCCGCGAGGAGCGAGGCATGGCCGCCACGTCCGGCGGTGGCGTCGACCACCGTCTCCCCGGACCGGACCCCGAGCGAGTCCAAGACCTCGTCGGGCATCACGGGGGCGTGGCCGGATGGCAGGCTGGCGTCGGTCATGGACTCCGCGTCGGGCGGTGACGGGGCTGGACGGCGTCAGAGATCGAGGAGCATCCGCTCGGGAGACTCCACGGCCTCCTTGATCGTCTTCAGGAAGGTGACCGCCTCCGTGCCGTCGATGATCCGATGGTCGTAGCTCATCGCGATGTACATCATCGGACGCAGGACGATGGTTCCCGGGGCGTCGGGGTCCTCGACCGCCCGCTTCTTGATGGCGTGCATTCCGAGGATGCCGGTCTGGGGAGGATTGAGGATCGGGGTGGACATCATCGATCCGTAGACGCCGCCGTTGGAGACGGTGAACGTCCCGCCCGTCATCTCGTCGACCGAGAGCTTCCCGTCGCGGGCCCGGATCGCGAAGTCCTTGATCCGCGCCTCGATCTCCGCGAAGGACATCGTCTCGGCGTTTCGGAGGACCGGGACGACGAGGCCCTTGTCGGTCCCGACCGCGACCCCGATGTCGTTGTAGTCGTGGTACTCGATCTCGTCGCCGACGATCGAGGCGTTCACGATGGGCTGGGACTTCAGCGCGTGGACGGCGGCCTTCACGAAGAAGCTCATGAAGCCGAGACCGACGCCGTGCTTCTCCGCGAACGCCTCCTTGTAGCGCTTGCGGAGGTCCATCGCGCGACTCATGTCCACCTCGTTGAAGGTGGTCAGGGTGGCGGCGGTCCGCTGGCTCTCGACCAGGCGTTCCGCGATCCGCTGGCGAAGCTTGGTCATGCGGACGCGCCGCATCTCGCGGGTGCCGCCGACGGGTGCGGGCAACGGGATCGCCGGCGCCTTCTCCTCGGCCTTCGCCGGTTCGGCGGGGGCGGGCGTGGCGGGCGCCGGGGCCGGCGGGGCGGCCGAGGCGGCCATGACGTCCGCCTTCGTGATCCGGCCGGCGGGGCCGGTGCCGTCCACCTTGGCGAGATCGACGCCGTTGTCCGCCGCGAGCTTCCGCGCGACGGGCGTGGCCTTCACGTCGGCCGAGGATCCGGTCGAGGCCTCGGCCGGGGTCCCGGCGGGCGTCTCGGAAGGCGTCTCGGCGGGGGCACCGCCCGCAGGCCGGGCGGCGTCGGTGTCGATCGTGCCGACGATGGCGCCGACCTCGAGCTCCGCGCCGGTCTCGCCCGTCGCGTTGAGCAGGCCGGATGCCGGGCTCGCGATCTCGAGCGTCGCCTTGTCCGACTCGATCTCGAGGATGATCTCGTCCTTCTCGACCCAGTCGCCGCTGTGCTTCATCCAGCTTCCGACGGTGACTTCGGCGATCGATTCGCCGGGGCTCGGAATGGTGATGTCGACGCTCATGGAATGGAGGGATCCGGGCGAGGGATGGGAAACCGACCAGGTCCGTCCCGATCGGGTTCAGGACTTGGTCGAGGTCTTGCTGCCTCGGGGCTTCGACCCCTTCGGCTTCTTGGACTTGCTGGAACCGGTGTCGGACTTCGACGCCCGCGTCCTCGGGACGCCGTCGATCGCGGCGGTGACGATCTCCCGCTGCTCCTGCTCGTGCATGGCCGCGGACCCGCCGGACGGACTGGGGCTGGAGACGCGGGAGATGTCCTCGAGCTCGACCTCGAGGCGATCCCGCATCATGCGCTGCATGTGGAAGTAGGCGCCGTGGTTCCGCGGCTCCTCCTGGACCCACGTGACCTGCTCCCGGTTCGGATACGACTCGAGGATCCCCTCGATCTCGTCGGCCGGGAAGGGGTAGAGCTGCTCGACACGGACGATGGCGATGTCGTCGCGATCGAGTTCGTCCCGGCGGGTGGCGAGGTCGTAGTAGATCTTGCCGGTGCAGAGGATCACGCGACGGACCGCCGCGCGATCGCCGGACCGCTCCTGGAATCGAGTGTCGTCGATCGTGTTGAGGTAGCCACCGGAGAAGAATCGCTCGAGCGGACTCCGCGCGGCGGGGAGCCTCAGCATGCTCTTGGGGGTCATGACCACCAGGGGCTTGCGGAACGGCTGGTTCATCTGCCGGCGGATCAGGTGGAAGATCTGCGACGCCCGGGTGGGGGAGCAGATCACCATGTTGTCGTCGGCGCACAGCTGGAGGAAGCGCTCGAGGCGGGCGGAGGAGTGCTCGGGCCCCATGCCTTCGGCGCCGTGCGGCAGGAAGAGGGCGAGCCCGCTCGATCGCTCCCACTTCTTCTCGGCGCTGGCGATGAACTGGTCGATGATCACCTGCGCGCCGTTGACGAAGTCGCCGAACTGGGCCTCCCAGATGATCAGCATGCGGGGATCGGCGAGCGAGTAGCCGTATTCGAAGCCGACGACCGCCTGCTCGGTCAGCGGGCTGTTGTGGATGCAGAACTGGGCCTGGTCGTCGGCGACGTGGTTCAACGGGGTGAACGGCGTCGCGGTGGACTGGTCGGTGACCACCGCGTGGCGGTGGCTGAAGGTGCCTCGTTCCACGTCCTGGCCGGTGATGCGGATCGGATGACCCTCGAGGAGCAGGCTGCCGTAGGCGAGCAGTTCGCCGGTGGCCCACTCCACCTCGCCGGACTCCCAGAGCTTCCGACGGTTCTTGTATCCGCGCTGCAGCGTCTTGTGCAGCTCGAAACCCTCGGGGGTCCGTTCGAGGCCGGCGAAGATCCGATCGAGCACGTCCCGGTCCACGCCGGTGTCGATCGATCGGATGTCGTAGTCGAAGGTGATGCCCTCCCAGAGCGAGCCGAGCGGGGTCACCTTCGGGTCCTCGGGGGATTCGGTGATCCGCTGCTGCGCCTCGTCCATCGCGGCGAGGCGGTCCTTCTGCATCTCGTCGAATCGATCGGGCTGGATCAGGCCGTCGGCGACGAGCCGGTCCCGGTAGAGCTTCGCGACCGGCTTCTGCTTCTTGATCCTCTCGTACATGAGGGGCTGCGTGAATCGCGGCTCGTCGGCCTCGTTGTGGCCGTTGCGGCGGTAGCACCACATGTCGATGACGACGTCGTTGTTGAAGGTCTGCCGGTACTCCAGGGCCAGGCGGGCCACCCAGGCGACCGCCTCGGGGTCGTCGCCGTTCACGTGGAAGATCGGGGCGTCGACCATCTTCGCGATGTCGGTCCCGTAGTGCCCGCTGAAGGAGTCGGTCTGGTTCGTGGTGAAGCCGAGCTGGTTGTTCACGACGACGTGGATCGTGCCTCCCACCGTCCAGCCGTCGAGCTTCATCATGTTGAAGCACTCGGCGACGATGCCCTGCCCGGCGAACGCGGCGTCGCCGTGCATCAGGATCGGAACGACCTTCTCGCGCTGCTCGTCCTCGCGGATCCGCTGCTTCGCCCGGGTCCGGCCGAGGACGATCGCGTCGACGAACTCGAGGTGCGACGGATTCGCCGCGAGCGCCACCCGGATCTCCTGTCCTCCGCGGGTGGTCTTCCAGCCGGAGTAGGCGCCGTGGTACTTCACGTCGCCGGTGCCCCCGATGAAGTCCTCCTCCCAGCTCTCCTCGAACTCCGTGAAGACCTGGCCGTAGGTCTTCCCGAGGATGTTGCACAGGACGTTGAGACGTCCGCGGTGCGACATCCCGAGCACGAACTCCTCCACGCCGTTGGCGGGGGCGAGCTCCATGATCGTCTCGAGCAGCGGCATGAGCGACTCGCCCCCCTCGAGGCCGAATCGCTTCTTCCCGATGTACCGCGTCTGGAGGAAGTTCTCGAACGCATCGGCGGTCGCGAGGACCTCGAGGAGGTTGACCCGGTCCTCGTCGGAGTACGACGGCTGGTTCCGCACGCCCTCCATGCGCTTCTGCAGCCATCGCCGCTTCTCGCGGTCCTGGATGTGCATGTACTCGGCACCGACGTGCCGGCAGTAGGTCGCTTCGAGGAGGTCGAGGATCGATCGGAGGGACGCCGGATTCTCGAGGGGGAGGACGCCCGGATCGAACGTCTCGTCGAGATGCTCGTCGGCGAGGCCGAAGCTCTCCAGCGTCAGGTACTCGGGGAAGGGCCGCTGGGTGCCGAGGGGATCGAGCGAGGCCGCGAAGTGCCCGATGTCCCGGTAGTGGTAGATCAGCGAGTCGACCTTGCCCTGCAGCGAGTGGGCGACGTCGACGCTGGTCGGCGCGGGGCGGGCGTTGCCGAGTTCGAAGCCTTCGAAGAACCGTCTCCAGTCCTGCTCGACCGACTCGGGATCCGCCTTCCAGCGGTGGTAGAGGTCGTCGACGAACTCGGCGTTCCAGCCGTTGAGCGACATGCGGTGAGGTCCTTGAACCGACGGGGGGTCGGCGGTCCGCGATCGTTCGGCGAGGGTCGCGACGACCCTCGATTCCCAGTCACGAAAGTGTATCGCGCCGCGATCTCCAGACCGTCGCGGAACCCCGCCTAAATGCCGTTCCGACAGCGATTTTGCGGCTCGGTCCGGTGGGCGTTCGTCACGCGAGCGAGACCGGGTCGACGTCCACCGCGACGGCTTCGCCCAGGGCGACCGGGCCGGTGAAGACCCCGGCGGCCCGGGCGTTGGCGAGGAACCTCGTCGCGTGCCCGGGCGAGTCGGCGAGGAGCTCGATCTGCAGCCGGTAACGGCCGGCGATCCGCGCGATGGCGCAGGGATGCGGCCCCCGCATCTCGATCCCCTCCCCGTCGAGCGCCTGGAGCCTTCGCACGAGCTCCTCCGCGAGGCCCTCCGCCTCGGACTCCCCGCCGTGCCGGACCAGGATCCGGACGAGTCGGCGAACGGGGGGGAGGCCGAACCGCTCTCGATCGGCCAGCTCCCGGTCGGCGAAGGCCTCGTAGTCGTGTTCGGCGGCCCGGCGGATCGCGGGCGCATCGGGCTGGAGGGTCTGGACCACCGCCCGACCCACGTCCTCGCCCCGTCCGCAACGTCCGACCACCTGGGAGACGAGCTGGTACGTCCGCTCCGAGGCTCGGAAGTCCGGGAGGTTCATGGAGGTGTCGGCGTTGACGACCCCGACCAGCCGGACACCGGGGAAGTCGAGGCCCTTCGCGATCATCTGGGTGCCCGCGAGCAGGCGGATCCGGCCGTCCCGGAATCGACCGAGGACGTCGTGGAAGTCGTCGGAGGTGTGCATGGCGTCCGAATCGACCCGGACCATGGCTCCGTCGGCGGCCAGGCGCGGGTGGAGCCGGGCCAGCTCCTCCTCGACCCGCTGGGTTCCGAGGCCGAACACCACGGTCCGCTTGCTGCAGAGTGGGCACTGGGGCGGGAGGCGGAGCTGGGCCTCGCAATGATGGCAGCGGACCCATCGCTGGCGGAGCGAACCCTCCGCCTGGTGGCAGACCATCCCCGCATCGCAGTGCTCGCAGGTCATCACCCAGCCGCATCGGTGGTCCGGGCAGGCGATGTAGTTGGCGTAGCCCCGACGGTTCAGGAGGAGGAGGACCTGGCCGTCCTGGTCGAGCGTCGTCGAGATCGCTCGAGCCAGTCGCGGCCCGATGAGCCGGACCCCCGCCTCGGTCGGCTGCCGCCGCTCCTCCGCGAAGTCGACGATCTCGACGGTGGGCAGTCGAAGCCCGGGTGCCCGTCGAGGCATGCGATGGAGCTGGTGCCGACCGATCGTGGTCGCGTTCTGCCAGCTCTCCAGCGATGGGGTCGCCGAGCCGAGGACGACGGGGCAGTCGGCGATCTGGCCGCGGCGGAGGGCGGCGTCCCGGCCGTGGTAGCGGGGGGCCTGGTCCTGCTTGTAGGACGCGTCGTGCTCCTCGTCGACCACGATGAGCCCCAGCGTGCCGTCCGGGACGGGGGCGAAGAGCGCCGACCTCGCCCCCAGCACGATCCGTGCTTCGCCGTCGGCCGCCTTGCGCCATTCCTGGTGCCGTTGGGCCGCGGTCAGGCCCGAATGGAGGACCGCCGCGGGGACCCGATCGAACCGGGCGAGGAACCGGGCGGTGGTCTGGGGGGTCAGTGCGATCTCCGGCACCAGGACCATGGCGGATCGCCCCGCCTCCAGGACCGCCTCGACCAGCCTGAGATAGACCTCGGTCTTCCCGCTGCCCGTGACCCCGAAGAGCAGATGGCTCGAGAACCCCCGCCCGATGGTCCCCGAGATCGCGTCGACCGCCTGCTGCTGTTCCGGATTGAGGGTCACGGTCCGGTCCGCGATCGCCGAGCCCGCCCGGGCCCGGGCCTCGATCGTCGAGACGGCCCTCGTCTCGATCAGCTCCAGCTCCTCGAGTCGGCGGAGGACGGCGACCCCGGTGACCCCGGTTCGCTCCGCCAGGTCGCTCGAGAGGATGGGGAGCTCGTCCGTCGGGACCTCGAGCAGGGCCTCCATGACGGCCCGCTGCCGTTCCCCGAGCCGCGGCTGCCTCTCCGGGGGGGGCTGCACGGGCCGCACGAGCATCCGGTCGATCCGCCCGATGCCCTTCCGGACCGCCGCGGGGACGAGGGAGGCGAGGGTGGGGCCGATCGGGCAGGCGTAGTAGGCGGCGATCCAGCGAGCGAGCTCCAGCAGCTCGCCGGGAAGGGGGGGTTGATCGCCGAGCAGCCCGATCACCGCCTTGATCCGGGCGGGATCCAGCTCCTCGCGAGCCGGGGAGTCGGGCGGAAGGACCTCGACCACGGTCCCGGGGACCGGCGAGTCGCCTCGTCCGAGGGGGACCGTCACGCGACTGCCGGGACCGGCCTCGAGTCCTTCCGGGAGGGCGTAGAGCAGGCCCGAGGGATAGCGGTCGACCGACCGTTCGACCGCCACGCGGACGAGGGTCCGGCCGGCCGGGTCGAGGTCGGGGGTCTCGTCCTCGCTGCCGAAGAGGCCGTGCATCACGCGATTGTACGGCCGACCGGTGCCGTGTCCGCTCCCGAGACGGAGCGCCACCGTTTCCACAGGTGGCGTCGAGGCGACGAACGACGAGGCCTCCACGGATATCCTGTACGGCCATGATCGAACACGATGGATACGAGGTGCTTCCCGCCGGCGAGGAACGACCCTGCACGGTGCGACTGGCGCTCGAGAACGGCGCGATCTTCACGGGTCGTGGCTTCGGCGCAGCCGTCCCGTCGGGAGGCGAGGTCGTGTTCAACACCGCGATGTGCGGTTACCAGGAATCACTGACCGACCCGTCCTACACCGGCCAGATCCTCGTGATGACCGCGACCGAGATCGGGAACTACGGGGTCGGCCGGGAGGATGTCGAGAGCGGTTCCGTGGCGGTCTCCGGCTTCATCGTCCGCAACCGCTCCCGCGTGCGGTCGAACCATCGCGGCGACGAACACCTCGACCAATGGCTCGACTCGGCGGGCATCCCGGCGATCGAGGATGTCGACACCCGGGCCATCGTCCGGATGCTGCGGGCCGAGGGAGCGATGCGGGGCGTGATCGAGCCGGACCCGTCGATTCCCGACGAGGAACTCGTCGCACGGGCCAGGTCGATGCCCGCGATGGGAGGATGCAACCTCGCGGCCGAGGTCGGACCGTCGACGCCGGGTCGTTTCGAGGAGGGGCTCGGCGAGTGGGCGGGCCGGGTCGACGCGCGGGCCGAGGACGGATCGCGACTCGTGGTCGTCGCGCTCGACTGCGGTGCGAAGCGGAACATCTACCGCCACCTGGTCGAGCGGGGCTGCGACGTCCGCTTCATGCCCCACGACACCGGCGCCGACGAACTGCGGGGCCTCTTCGAGGGCGGCGAGGTCCACGGACTGTTCATCTCCAACGGGCCCGGCGATCCCGCCGCCGTCGATCGCACCATCGAGACGCTCCGGGAGGTGGCGGGCGAGATCCCCACCTTCGGGATCTGCCTCGGGCACCAGTTGCTGGCCCTCGCCCTCGGGGCATCCACGTGGAAGCTGAAGTTCGGGCATCGAGGCGCCAACCAGCCGGTCCGGAACGAGATGACCGGCCGAGTCGAGATCACGAGCCAGAATCATGGCTTCTGCGTCGACGAAGCCTCGCTGGAGGCCATCGGGGGCGAGGTCACCCAGCGGCATCTCAACGACCACCCGGTGGCGGGTTTCCGGCACGTCGAACGACCGATATTCAGCGTCCAGTTCCACCCGGAGGCCAGTCCCGGGCCTCACGACTCCAGCTACCTGTTCGACGCCTTCGTCCGGATGATGGCCCATCGAGGCCCGGTCCAGGCGTCGGACTTCGGGCGGGAGTCGGTCGGAGCCTCCTGAGGCTCTCCATCGACCCTCGCTCTCGGTGCATCCGCCCTCCGGTCCGGACCGTACGGAGGGCGACCGTCCCGGGGCGACGGGCACGGACTGGAAGGCCTGTGCATGGGCTGGCGACAGGTTGCGACCTCAGCAGGCCGCAAGTACGCTCCTCGACTACTCGTCGAGTGGCGAAGTTCCTGCGAGTGGCAGATCTGATCTCCGGTGAGCGACCCCGCGTCGCGACCCGATTCCGGCCGTCGAGACGGCCTCCCAGCGTGAGTGGACCGGTCTCGATCGGGCAGAGAAACGCGTCGAAGAGACGCACAGCCGAGTGCAATCGAGGTCCCCGACCGAATCGGGGCCTCTTCCAGAGGAGTGATACACGACATGGATTTCTCCCTTAGGTCTCGCGGACGCCTCGGACTCAGCACGGCTGTGGTCGCGATGG
Organism: Planctomycetota bacterium; assembly: GCA_036339295.1. Lineage (GTDB taxonomy): Bacteria > Planctomycetota > Phycisphaerae > Phycisphaerales > SM1A02. The sequence goes on along the minus strand of JAYZBK010000102.1, from coordinate 1,511 downwards.
CGGTGCTGGGCACCCCGATCGCCGGCGGGTTCGCCGGTGTCGAGTCCGCATCGGCCCAGGAGGTCGACGACGCCCGCGCCTCGGCCCGCGCCGCCATGGAGTCGAGCAACTGGCGACAGGCGATCGACGCGTGGACTTCCGTGCTCGCGATCGACCCGAACGACGCCGAGGCGAAGGCCGGACTGAAGCAGGCCCAGGCCATGCTCGACCAGGCCTCGACCATCGACAACGTGCAGGACGACTTCACGCTTCGTCGAGAGCGACTCGTCGTCCAGTTCAACGACGACGTGGACCGTGCGAACGCGTCGTACGACGAGGGCGACTACCGGAAGGCCCGCGAGGCCGCGGTGACCGCCCGCATCCGTCTCGACCGCGATCGCGGGGTCCTGCCCAACGATCGCTACACCGAGATGATGGGCCGGATCGACACCCTCCTCGATCGCATCGCCGAGGCGGAGCAGCTCGAGGAGCTCGCGAAGCAGGAGGCGAGCCGCGAGGAGGCCCGCTCCGCGGCCGAGGCCGACCGCCGGCGCGAGCGTGCCGAGCGTGATCGCACGATCACCGAGAGCCTGCAGCGGGTGCGTCAGCTCCAGCTCGAGCTCAAGTACGAGGAGGCGCTGCAGGTCCTCGAGACCGTCCTCTTCATCGATCCCAACAACCCCGCCGCCCTCGCGCTCCGGGACGTGATCCACACCAGCAAGATCTATCGCGAGTACTCGCAGACCCTCCGTCGACGCGACTACGCCCTGAGCCACTTCAGCCAGGAGAACCTCGAGGCGACGATCCCCCCGGCGGTGAACATCAGTGGCCCCGGCCCGAAGTCCACCAACGCCCTGATGTCGTACCCCGAGGACTGGCCGCAGCTCTCGATCCGTCGCGACGCCGCGGCCGGCTTCCGAGAGACCGAGGAGAACCGGCGGGCGATGGCCCAGCTGGACAAGCCGATCGTCGTGAACTTCAGCAACAACGAGCTGGAGTCGGTCATCCAGTACGTGGAGGACGTCACCGGCATCGAGATCTACCCCGACTGGAAGGCGCTCGAGCTGATCAACATCCGGCCCGACACCGAGGTCGACATCGAGCTCGGCTCGGTCGAGGCTTCGGCGGCCCTCCAGCGGATCCTCGAACAGGTCGGCGACGATCTCGATCGCCCGGAGTTCGCGGTCGAGGACGGCGTGGTCGTCATCTCGAGCGACGAGGCCCTTCGCAAGAAGACCGTCACGATCGTCTACGACATCCGTGACCTCCTCTTCGAGGTCCCGTACTTCGACAACGCCCCCGAGTTCGATCTCAGCTCCTCCCTCCAGCAGGGTGGCGGCGGCGGTGGTGGCTTCGGCGGCGGCGGTGGCGGCTTCGGCGGCGGCGGCGGTGGCGGCGGCTTCGGCGGCGGCGGCGGCGGTGGCGGCTTCGGCGGCGGCGGCGGCGGCTTTGGCGGCGGCGGCGGCGGCGGCGGTCGCGATACGCGCGGCGGTGGCCGAGGTGGTCGTGGCGGTGGTCGTGGCGGCGGTGGC
>JAYZBK010000101.1:0-10414 GCA_036339295.1 Planctomycetota bacterium | reverse complement strand
CCGATGGCCCGCGGCGTGAACCCCTACTCGTCCACTCGTTGATCTCACGATCCACTCTCTTTCCACCCCCCCCAACGCTCAAACGGAGTGAGAACCATGAACGTTCGACCGCTCGGCGACAAGCTCATCGTCAAGCGCCAGGAGGCCGCCACCAAGACCGACTCCGGCATCTTTCTTCCCGAGTCCGCCAAGGACAAGCCCAAGACCGGGACCGTGGTCGCGCTCGGCAGCGGCAACCTGAACAAGGAGACCGGCGAGTACCTGCCGTTCACCGTGAAGAAGGGCGAGACCGTGATCTTCAGCTCGTACGCCGGCACCGAAGTCAAGATCGACGGCGAGGAGCTCCTCATCATGACCGAGGACGACATCCTCGGCATCGTCGACTGATCCGACCCTCGTTCGTCACCGGAGCCGACACCCTTGCTCGTCGAGGAACTTCGAACCGCGTTCGCGACGCTCGACGGCAACCGTGCCGTCCGAATCAGCTTCGCGGCCGGTGCCAGCCTCGAGATCGAGAAGGCCCTGCTGATTCCGGTCGAGGACGACGGTCTCCTGAAGCTCACCGATGGTGAACGGGAGTACCTCGTGAATCCGGGCGGAATCGCCTGGATCGAGATCCAGCTTCCGGGAACCACCTGACGGGGCCGAGACGTTCGCCCCACCGAGAGCCGTGCCCGGCACGGCCCATCCGAGAATCCAACCGCCGCTTCCGGCGGACATTGAAGGAAAACACATGGCTGCCAAGCAGATCGCCTACGACAACGACGCCCGCGAGCGGATCCTCCGCGGCGTCCAGAAGCTCGCCAAGGCCGTCAAGGTCACCCTCGGCCCCTCGGGCCGCGTGGTCGTCCTCGAGAAGTCCTTCGGCGCTCCCACGGTCACCAAGGACGGCGTCAGCGTCGCCAAGGAGATCGAACTCGCCGACGCCTACGAGAACATGGGTGCCCAGATGGTCAAGGAAGTCGCCAGCAAGTCCAGCAAGGACGCCGGCGACGGCACGACCACCGCGACCGTGTACGCCGAGGCGATCTTCCAGGAAGGCCTCAAGAACATCACGGCCGGCGCGAACGCGAACGCCGTGAAGCGGGGCATCGACCGGGCCGTCGGCTCGATCGTCTCCGAGCTCGCGAACATGTCCAAGCCGGTGAGCGACTCCAAGGAGATCGCCCAGGTCGGTTCCTGCTCCGCGAACCAGGACCAGACCATCGGCAAGATCATCGCCGAGGCGATGGACAAGGTCGGCAAGGACGGCGTGATCACGGTCGAGGAGGGCAAGAGCCTCGAGACCGAGGTCGAGCTCCTCGAGGGCATGCAGTTCGACAAGGGCTACCTGAGCCCGCACTTCGTCACCGACACCACCGACATGGAGTGCGTGCTCGAGGACTGCTACGTCATCATCCACGAGAAGAAGATCTCCTCCGCCAAGGACCTCCTCCCGCTGCTCGGGAAGGTCGCCGAGAGCGGCAAGAGCGTCCTCATCGTCGCCGAGGACGTCGAGGGCGAGGCCCTGGCCACCCTCGTGGTCAACAAGCTCCGCGGCGTCCTCAAGGTCGCGGCGGTCAAGGCCCCCGGCTTCGGTGATCGTCGGAAGGCGATGCTCGAGGACATCGCGGTCCTCACCGGCGGCAGCGCGATCATGGAGGAGCTCGGCATCGACATCGAGAAGCTCGATGTCCGCGAGCTCGGTCGGGCGAAGAAGATCACGATCACCAAGGACGCGACGACCATCGTCGAGGGTGCCGGTAAGACCTCCGACATCAAGGGCCGGATCGAGCAGATCAAGGCCCAGATCGAGAACACCGCCAGCGACTACGACCGGGAGAAGCTCCAGGAGCGGCTCGCGAAGCTCGCGGGCGGGGTGGCCCAGATCAACGTCGGTGCCGCGACCGAGGTCGAGATGAAGGAGAAGAAGGCTCGCGTCGAGGACGCCCTCCACGCGTGCCGGGCGGCGGTCGAGGAAGGCATCCTTCCCGGCGGCGGCGTCGCGGTCCTTCGGGCCCGTCGTGCGGTCGAGAAGGCCCGCAAGTCGGCCACCGGCGACGAGAAGATCGGTTGCGACATCATCCATCGGGCGCTGGTCGCCCCGATCAAGCAGATCGCCGAGAACTGCGGTCTCGACGGATCGATCGTCGCCCAGAAGGTCGAGGAGGCCGGTGACGATTCGTTCGGCTTCAACGCCCTGAGCGGCGAGTACGTCGACCTCGTCGCCGAAGGCGTGATCGTCCCGACCAAGGTCGAGCGGGTCGCCCTGCAGAACGCCGCCTCGATCAGCGGTCTCCTGCTCACGACCGACTGTGCCATCACCGAGATCAAGGAGTCCAAGGCCAAGCCCGACGCCGGCGGCGGCATGGACGGCATGGACTTCTGATCGAGGGATCGGCAACGTCCAAGACCACAACACGCCCGGGCGAGTCGTCTCGCCCGGGCGTGTCACTTGGAGCTCGACGATGAGCCACACCCTGGCGATGGGAGGACTCGGGGCGCTCGGGATCATCGGCATGCCGCTGATGATCGCGGCCATGCTCCTCAAGCAGCCCCCGGGCCCGGTGGCGAAGCTCATCGCCGCGAAGGCGACCTCGCCCGAGAGGGCGAGGCGGCTGGACAAGATCGGCGTCCCGCGGCAGTACCTCATCGAACCCGCGGTTCGACGAGGTGTCGCGCATCGCACCGAGGACGGCCGCTACTGGGTCGACGAGGCGAGGAACCGAGTGTTCCGTCGCCGCGTCGCATCGCTCGCCGGACTCGCGGCCGTCGTCGCCGGCGTCGTCCTCTGGTGGATCGTCGATCTCGCCCTCGGGGCGACGGAGGCGGTCGGGTGATCCCGGCCTGGCTGGTCCCGGCCTGGTTCGTCTTCATCAGCCTCGTCGCGTTCCTCTGGCACGGACGGGACAAGGCGGCGGCCCGCCACGGTCGGGCGAGGACGCCCGAGGCGAGGCTCCATGCCCTCGAGCTGATCGGAGGCTGGCCGGGAGCCGGACTTGCGATGCTCGTCTTCAGGCACAAGACGCGAAAGCCGTCCTACCTGGTCGTCTACTGGGCGATCGTCGCGGCATGGGTCGCGGGTCTGGTGATCACCCGGGATGCATGGCTGTCCGGGGGCCCGCCCCGCTAGAGGTCCGTTCACCGGCCATCGAAGGACATCGCCGCGTCGAGGCGACGCGGCGATGGCCGTGGAATTCGGATGGGGGACCGGGGGCCGATCCGGATCACTGGGCGGAAAGCACGTCCCGGCCCTGGATGCCGTCGGTGGTCAGGATGTGGTAGCTCGAGTTCACCAGCGTGTCGTAGCTGTACTGGCCGTAGTAGCCGTCGATGCCGAGCTGGGTTCCTCGGTGCCAGAGCCCCGTCTCGCAACCCGTGTTGGTCGTGCAGTTGCCGCAGAGGTTGTTCGACTCGTGCAGGTTCCGGGCACGGCCGTCGGCGTCCATCGCCTCGCGAACACCGACCGGGGCGACGTGTCCGTCGAAGAACAGGGTGATCGGCACGGAGTTGTAGCCCTGGTTGAACATCCAGGACGGATCCTCGCCGTCGAAGCTCGGGTTGGCCTCCGACTCGTTGTTCTGGAGCCAGTGGTGCTCGAGCATCCACGTCTTCATGTCGGGGAAGCGGCACTGGCCGAGGCCCGGCGACTTGTAGGCCGCGGGGAACGAACGCGGGTTCCTGAAGCCGCAGTGCGAGTGCACGTCGGGATGGAACATCGCGGACGGACTCCACACGTAGCTCGACCAGACGATTCGTCCGACCTCCGCCTCGTTCTCCGGCACCCGGAACTCCTCGGGATACTCGAAGAACGGTTCCGCGAGCCGCTGGGTGATCACGTCCTTCGGCGCCCAGAAGATCGGATCGTAGAAGCGGCTGCCGACATAGCTGTTGAACGCCTTGTTGTTGGGCGTCCGGAAGCCGCCGAACACGATCGCGGACGGTGGCACGTTGTACGACAGGGGCTGGTAGAGGAGGTGGAACGTCAGGCTCCAGGTCAGCGGATCGCCCGCGACCCCTTCGCAAAGGTTCCCACCGCACCAGGCGCCGAAGAGCTCGCCGTTCTGGTCGTAGCCCGCGAGCAGCTGGCCCATGCAACCCACGGTGTCGTTGTAGACGTTCGGATCCCCGCCCACGATCCCGATGTCGTCGGGGCAGCCGGTGAACTGACGATCGCTCCAGTCGGAGGCGTACGCCATGTTCGCCATCGCGAGGTTGCGGAGGTTGCCCGATGACTGGGTCTGGCGGGCGGCGTCCCTCGCCTTGCCGATCGCCGGCAGGAGGATCGCGATGAGGAGGGCGATGATCGAGACGACCACCAGAACCTCGACGATCGTGAAGCCAGGTGTTCTGCGGTTCATGAAGCGTCCTCGACTGAAAACCCCCGGAAGGTCGGCAGTACGGAGAAATGAGCCTAGAGGGTAGCCGATTCGGGCCCGCGATCGCCGATTTCCGGCATGCGGAAGAGAAAAGGGCCGGCCCGAAGGCCGGCCCCTAGGCTCAAGAGCGTGTTCCCACCGGGATCAGTTGCCCTCGTTGGAGAGCATGTCGCGGCCGGTGATGCCGCCGGTGGTGTACATGTGCATCCCGGTGTTGACCAGGGTGTCGTAGCTGTACTGGCCGCCGTAGCCCTGTCCGTGGCCGAAGAACGAGGCCATGCCCCGGTTCCAGAGGCCCGGCTCGCAGCTGGAGCCGCTCGGGCACTCCTGGCTGCAGACGTTGTTGGAGGTGAAGAGGGCCTCGGCACGCTTGTCGGCGTCCATCGCCTCGCGGACGCCCTTCACGCCGACGTGGCCGTCGAAGAAGAGGCAGACGGGCGAGGAGTTGTAGCCCTGGGTGAAGAGCCACGAGGGGTCGTTGCCACCGAAGGAGGGGTTGGCCTCGGACTCGTTGTTCTGGAGCCAGTGGTGCTCGACCATCCGGGTCTTGAGGTCGGGGTACTTGCACTGGCCGACCGCGGGGCTCTTGTAGCCGGCGGGGAAGCTGCCGGGCTGGCGGAAGCCGCACTTGCCGCTGACGTCGGGGTGGTACATCGCCGACGGGCTCCAGACGTAGCTCGGGTAGGCGACGATCTGGTTGCTGGTGTTGGCGGGGTCGTACGGGGTGAACTCACCGGGGTAGTCGAAGAAGTTCTCCGCGATCCGCCAGGGGATCACGTCCTTCGGGGCCCAGAGGACCTTGTCGTACCAGCGGTCGCCGACGTAGGAGTTGAACGCCTTGACGCAGGGGAGGCGGAACGAACCGAAGTACGGGTTGCCCTGGCCCTGCGGAACGAAGCAGTACGGGAAGCACGCGGCCCAGTAGCCGGCGCCGCCGGGGTAGCCGGCACCGCAGAGCGGTCCACCGCACCACCAGCCCCAGAGGGCGCCGTTGGCGTCGTAGCCGGTGAGCATCTGGCCCATGCAGCCGATCTGCTCGCCGTAGGCCACGCCGTTGCCGCCCACGATGCCGACGTCGTCGGGGCAGGCGGTGAACTGGCGATCGGCCCAGTCGGAGGCGTACGTGTCGTTGGAGACCGCGAGGTTCCGCATGTTGCCCTGTGACTGGGTGATGCGGGCCGCGTCGCGGGCCTTGCCGATGGCGGGGAGGAGGATCGCGATGAGCAGCGCGATGATCGAGACGACCACCAGCAGCTCGACGATCGTGAATCCACGCCGCCTTTCCTCGAATCGAACACTCTTCATGCGTACGTCTCCGTAATGGGGTCTTCGGCCTGCAAGCGGGGGCAGGTGTCGGAAGACGATTTGGGTGGCACCAACGGTCGGAAGAGATGAGTGGTGGACCGTCGGGCAGACAAACCAGAACTCTGAAACCCTAGTCGACCAACGACCGATTAGGGCGAAAAAAACCAGTGGTCGGGCCGGAATGAACGGCCCGGATTTCAAGACCCGTGAATCCTACGGGCTCCGGCGTCGCCTGGGTGCCCGGTTCGTTCGCGGGAGGCTCGATTCCGGCAGTTGCCGTCGGGGGGGAATCGAACCGAAGGAGAAATGCCCCGACTCCTCCACTTCGCTCGTCGGGTCTGCCCGGTTCCGCGATTCACGGCCTTCCCGAAGCATTCGGAGTCGGAATCACCGTTCCGATCTCCCGGGTCCGAGGTGTTATCGTCCCCAGCCGTGGCAGGGCCTTCGCCTTCCATCATGGTCGGTACCTGGTCCTTCTCGCTGGCAGCGATCGAGGCCGCGTGGTCGTCCCTCGGATCCGACGAGGACAACCTGCTGGAGGCGCTGGCCATCGCGTGTCGGCATGCCGACCTCGACCCTTCGGTCGACAGTGTCGGGTTCGGTGGACTCCCCGATGCATCGGGACGCATGTCGCTCGACGGCGCCATCATGCTCTCGCCGTTGCGCTTCGGAGGGGTCTGCGGGCTGAGGCGGCACCTCCACCCCGTGGATGTCGCACGGGCGGTGATGGAACGCACGGAACATCGGCTCCTCTGCGGCGAGGATGCGGACGACTTCGCGGACCGCCACGGCATCCCGGCGGCGGAGCTGCTTTCGGAGGAGGCTCGCTCCACCTGGTCCTCGTGGCAGGCGCGCGGCGACTCCGCCGAGGTCGACCAATCGAGGGACTCGGCGCTGCTCGGTCTTCGACCGATCGATCCCGGCCTCGGGAGCGACGCGGGCGGGCGGCTCTTCCGACCGCCCGGCGGCGACGGTCGCGAGGGGGCGGCCCCGGCCGGTCACGACACGATCTGCGTCCTCGGTCGGGCCGGCGACGGCACCCTCGGCGCAGCCTCCTCGACCAGCGGGCTTCCGTTCAAGGTGCCCGGTCGGGTCGGGGACTCTCCGATCGCGGGCCACGGCCTCTACGTGGAGCCCGGGGTCGGACAGGCGACGGCGACGGGAACGGGGGAGTTGATCTCCGGGATCTGTGCGAGCATGGTCGCGGTCGAGGCGATGCGTCGCGGGGCCTCGCCGCACGACGCGGTCCGGGAGACGCTCGAGCGGGTCGAACGACTCGGCGACCTGCGACCGCACCACCAGGTCGGGGTCGTGGTCATGGATCCGGAGGGCCGGATCGCGAGCGGTGGATTCCGCCCGGGATTCCTGATCGCCGTCCGGGATGCGGACGGTGGGCGGATCGTCGAGCCCGACATCGTCCTTCGTCCGGACGACGAGGGACTCCCGGAATCCGCCACCGATGGTTTCGCGAAGTCGGTCGATCCGACCGCGGCGAGGACGAACCCAGGCAGCCAGCAACGAGGAACAGGTCGATGAAGCTCTACACCAGGACAGGCGACGACGGAAAGACCGGACTCTTCTCGGGAGACCGGGTCGGCAAGGACCATCCCCGGATCGAGGCGTACGGAACCGTCGACGAGTTGAACGCCTGCCTGGGACTGGCGGCGTCCTCGCTCTCCGCCGACGTCGAGTTCCAACGCGTCCTCGGACAGGACATCGTCGAGCTGCAGTCGCGATGCTTCGACCTCGGCGCGGATCTCGCGACGCCCGAAGGGGCGAGGAACAGCGACCGCATCGGGCGGTTCACCGACGACGACGTCACGGGCGTCGAGGCGAAGATCGACTTCTACACCGAGCGGGCGCCGGAGATCCGATGCTTCGTCCTTCCGGGTGGAACCGAGCTTGCCGCGCGGCTCCATCTCGCCCGCACGGTGTGCCGGAGGGCGGAACGCCTGATGGTCCACCTCGGTCACGCCGAGCCCATCACGCCGCAGGCCATCCGGTGGATCAACCGGCTCAGCGATCTCCTCTTCGCGATGAGTCGGGCCGCGAATCACGCGGAAGGGGTCGAGGACGTCCCGTGGGTGCCGCGGGGAGCCTGAGGCGGACGGTGCGTCAGCCGCGTTTCCGCCCCGCGCTCCGCCCCGCGCTCCGCCCCGCGCTCCGCGAGGGGGCGATGGCACTGGAGCCACCGCCCGACTGGCCCTTGCGGATCATTCCGATTCCATCGATCCGCTCCCACGCGCTCTCGGCGTTGCCGGCGCCGTACTCGGTGGTGATGGAGCGTCGGTTCCAGGCCCGCGCGACGGTCGACGTCGTCCCGCTTCCGCAGAACGGGTCGAGCACGAGATCCCCTTCGTTCGAACAGGCCAGGATCACCCGCTCCAGGTAGACCTCGGGAATCTGGTTGTGGTGGCGGTGACGACGCTCCTTGTTGTTTCCCTGCACGCGACCCCAGTAGGGCCCGTACCAGACGTCCATCGGAACCCGCATGCCCGCATGGCTGGCCTTCGCCTGGGTCCGTGGATCGTTGTAGATGGCGGCCCGGTCCGACTGCTCCAGCACGGCGTCCGGATTCCATCGTCGATTCGCGGGGTCCTTGGCGAAGTAGAGCGCGTGGACCTTGCTCATGATGAAGGAGCTGTCCCGGTGCTGCCCGAACCGGAAGTGCCAGACGCACCAGTTCACCATGCTCAGACCTCGGCGCTTGAGGTGCATGACGATCTCCGCCGCGGTGTCGTCGGGAATGTTCACCCAGATCGCGCCGTGCGGCGCGAGGCAGTCGACGCAGGCGTCGAGCCAGTCGTAGGTGAACCGTTCGAACTCCGCCCGCGGCATGCCGTCGGCCCACTCGTCGTACGGCACGTCCCAGTTGAAGGGGGGATCGGCGAAGACCAGATCGACCTCCCCGTGGTCGGGAAGATTGGGCAGCACGTCCCGGCAGTCGCCGACGTAGAGCCGCGTGTCGGGATCGGACGACCGGTAGGCCGGTTCCACCGGGCTCGCCGACGCCTCGTGGGGCGCGACCGCATCCCCGGGCAGTCGGATGTCGGCGTCGGCGAGGTCGCGGGCGGCCTTCGCCTGGACCTGCATCGCACCGCGGGGCGTCGCGTAGCCGCCGGGACGTTCGAACTCCGTGTTCTTTCGTTCGGCCATCGCCCGATCATCCTCGAAACCGAGGCCCCGCGGGTCCGAGCGCCGGGTTTTCGTCAGAGCGTCCCGAAGGTGCGATCGCCGGCATCGCCCAGGCCGGGCACGATGTAGGCCCGATCGTCGAGTCGTTCGTCGAGGACCGCCGCGTGGACCGGCACGTTCGGATGGGACTCCTGCAGATGGGCGACCCCCTCCGGAGCCGCCACCAGGCAGAGGAAGCGGATCTGACGACACCCGCGATCCTTGAGATAGGCCACCGCGTGGGCCCCGCTGCCGCCGGTCGCGAGCATGGGATCCACCACGAGGACGGGTCCGTCCGCCACGTCCGGGGGCAGCTTCTCGTAGTACTCGACCGGTCTCTTGGTGTTCTCGTCCCGCTGGACGCCGATGTGACCGATCCTCGCCTCCGGCACGAGTCCGAGGATGCCGTCGGTCATTCCGAGTCCCGCCCGCAGGATCGGCACGATCGTGATCGGGGCGGCGAGTCTCACCGCGTCGCACTCGGCGATCGGAGTCCGGACGCGGCAGGTGGTGGTGGGAAGGTCTCGCAGCGCCTCGTAGGTCATCAGTCCGGCGATCTCGCCGAGCACCCGCCGAAACGTCTGGGGACTGGTCTCGGCGTCCCGCAGGATCCGCATCTTGTGGGCGATGAGGGGATGCTCGTGGGTTCGCAGATTGGGGTGATCGGGGATGGACCTCATGTCGAAGGCGCTCCAGGGGCGGATCACATCCGGTGCGGCGATTCGATGCCCAGACAGTCCAGGCCGTCGGCGAGGACACGCTGCACCAGCGATGCCAGACGAAGACGGGACGCCCGGATCTCGGGGGTCTCGGCCTTCAGCACCGGGCAGGCGGAATAGAAGCTGCTGAACTCCGCCGCGAGGGTCTGGAGGTAGCGGCAGAGTCGTGCGGGTTCGAGCGAGTTGGCGGCCTCCGCGACCGCGTCTCCGTACCGAAGCAGGAGCAGGACGAGCCGGCGTTCCTCGGGGGCGTCGATCGAAAGGGCCGCCTCGGGATCCAGATCGCCGGCGGCCTTCTCCAGCATCGATCCGATGCGGGCGTGGGCGTACTGGAGGTACGGCCCGGTGTCGCCTTCGAAGGCGACCATGCGGCCGAGATCGAAGACGTAGTCGCGACCGGTGTCGGTGGAGAGATCGGCGTACTTGATCGCGGCGATCCCCACCGCCTTGCCGATCGCATCGAGTTCGCTCGCCGACATCTCATGGGTCGGCGCCTTGGGATCCTCGGATCTGGCTCGTACCGCGGATCGACCTCGGTCGATGGCTGCCTGGAGCAGATCCATGAGCTTGAAGTTCGCACCGCTCCGTGTCTTGAGGGGCTTCTTGTCCGCACCGAGGACGGTGCCGAAACCGAGATGCTTCAGCGAAGCGTTCACACCATCGGGGAGCGTCGCCCATCCGATCATGCGACAGGCGTCGAACACGTCTCGGAAGTGATCGCGTTGGCGAGCATCGACCACGTACACGACCTCGTCGCTGTCTAGATCCTGCACGCGGAATCGAAGCGCTGCAAGATCGGTCGTGGCTTAGAGGAAGCCGCCATCGCGTTTGCGAATGAGCATGGGTCGTTCGCGATCC
>JAYZBK010000100.1:0-8411 GCA_036339295.1 Planctomycetota bacterium | reverse complement strand
CGCTTGGAGATCCCGCGGACCTCGAGGAGCGGCGATGGCGGGGTCTCGGACGCCACGGTCAGTCGGTCTTGCCCGTCTTCGCCTTCAGGTCCGCCCAGAAGGCGTCGACCTCCTCGGCCTTGATCACCCGGGCGGGAATCGCGATCGAACCCGACTCGGGGATGTCGACCTCCTGGTCGCGGGCCATCTTCGCGAGGATCTCGACCGACATCCGGCCGTACTCGAATGGATTCTGGACCACGGTCCCGACGACGTGCCCGTCCTTGATGCCCTGCAGCGTCTCGTCGTCCTCGTCGAAGCCGATGACGACGACCTTGCCGAGCCGATCCGAGGAGTCGAGGGCCTCGAGGATCAGCGGAGGGTTGTAGGCGAAGAGTCCGACCATGCCGTCGAGATCGGGATGACGACTGAGCGCATCCTCCACGTTGGCCTTGGCCTTGGCGCGGTCGAACTGGTCGGTGAGGGTGCCCAGGATCGTGTAGCCACCGCCGGAGACCGGGCTGCCGGGCTCGTCGTACCGGGACGAATCGGGCTCGCGACCGAGGACCTCGTCGATGAAGCCCTGGCGACGACGACGGGCGTTGTCCTGCTCCAGACGCCCGATGAAGATGAAGATCTCGCCGCCGTCGGGAAGGGAGTCCTTCGCGAGGCGACCCGCCATCCGGCCCGCGTCGTAGTTGTCCATGCCGACGTAGGCGAGTCGGCCGGAATCCGGGGCGTCGGAGTCGTGCGTGATCACGTTGGTCGACTCGAGGGCCCGATCGATGACGTCGGTCTGGTTCGCGGGATCGATCGGGCTCACGGCGATGCCGTCGACCTGCTTGGTCACCAGGTCCTCGATCATCCGCTTCTGGTCGGTGACGCCTCCGGTCGGCATGAGCACCTCGACCTCGACGTCGAACTCCTCGCCCGCGGCGTCCGCACCGGCCTGGGCGATCGTCCAGAAGTCGGCCACGCCGTTGGTGACGTACGCGATTCGCGGTCGATCCGGCGCCTTCGCCGACGAGTCGCCCTCGGAGCCGCCGCCGCAGCCCGCGAGCACGAGGGTCGAGAGGAGAAGCGCCAGTGGCCGGATGATCGATCGATGCATGTCGGGACTCCAGGGGACGCCGTCCTGCCGACGGCGACCGGTCGGTTCACTAGTGGACGGTCATGCCGCCGTTGACGTGGATGTTCTGCGCGGTGATGAAGGACGCGGCGTCGCTCGCGAGGAAGGTCACGCATCCGGAGACGTCCTCCGGCACGCCCCAGCGATCCATCGGGATGAGCGCGCGGTAGGCGTCCTTCTCCTCCTGCGGGTCCTTCTCGTGCCGCTCGACCGGGATCCAGCCGGGCGACACCATGTTGACGGTGATGTTCCACGGGGCCAGTTCGGTCGCCATGGATCGGTTCCAGCCGTTCTGCCCCGCCTTGGCGGCCACGTAGGGGCTGAAGTTGCCGACGCCGCGGGCGAACACCTCGCTGCCGATGTTGATGATCCGCCCCCACCGTCGAGCCTTCATGCCGGGAAGGACCGCCCGGGCGAGGAGGAAGGGACTCCGGACGAAGAAGTCCAGCATCGACTGGTGGAAGTCCCAGTCGTACTCCTCGATCGGCATGTGCGGCTGGTCCGGGGTCGCGTTCAGCACGAGGACGTCGATCGGACCCAGCGCCGCGGAGATCCTCTCGACGAGGTCGTCCACCTCGGATTCCTCGATCACCGATCCCTGGAAGAGACCGCCCTCCAGGCCCTCGGCCTCGAAGGCCGCGAACGCCTCGTCCGCCCGCTGGCGGTTGTTCGCGTAGTTCATGGCGACCTTCGCCCCGGCCCGGCCGAGACCATGGGCCATCGCACGCCCGAGCCCGGTCGTGGAGCCGGTCACGAGCACGGTGCGACCGTCGAGGCGGAAGGGGTCGTTGCGGTCGGATCCGGCATCGATCATCTGCTCGACCTCTCGGCATTCCTGGAAACGGTCGGTGCCCGGGGGCGCGGGTTCGCGATCCGGCGTACGACCCGGACGGTACCGCGCCCCCTCCCCGGGGAGCCGACGGGCCGCGGACGACAAAAAAGAAGCGGGCGGCGTCCTGGGACGCCGCCCGCGTTCGATCGTGCTTCAGCGGGTGAACCCCTGGGGGATCACCAGTTGCCGCGGCCACCGCCGCCGCCGCCGCCGCGCGGCGGACGAGCCTCGCGGGGACGGGCCTCGTTCACGTTGAGCGAACGGCCGCCGAAGTCGGCGTTGTTGAGCGCCTCGATGGCCGCGTTGGCCGAGCCCGAGTCGGGCATTTCGACGAACGCGAAGCCGCGGGGACGTCCGGTCTCGCGGTCCATGATGACCGCCACGTCGGAGACCTCGCCATGGGCCTCGAACGCCTCGCGGATCTCCTGCTCAGTGGCGCTGAACGGAAGGTTGCCTACAAAGATCTTCATGTCACTGGTCCTGCCCTGTGGTTCGAATCCGAAAGCGACCATCAGGGCGGATCAGCACTCGGAGGGAGGGTGGACTTCGACGAACCGAAGCCCCCCTGTCAGGCCGGGATTGTACATGGAATCGGGAAACCCGCACGCAAGGCCGGGCGCAGGTGCGATAACCGGGCGACGGCCCCGACCGCCCCCCGGCACGGCCCGCCCCCCGAGGCCCGTCAGCCGGTGATCACCATTCCGGTCCGCCCGAGTAGCGGCCGTAGACGTCGGCCATCGCCTGCACCATCTCCCCGAGGGTGCATCGGGCGACCGCCCCCTCGACCAGCGCGTCCATCACGTTCTCGCCCGCCCGGGCCGCGTCGCGAATCGCGTCGAGGGCCCTGGCCGCCGCGTCGGCATCCCGGGAGCTTCGATATCCGTCGAGGCGATCGCACTGCTCCGTCTCCACGGCGTGGGGAATCTGCAGGATCTCCACCTGCTGCTCGTCGTTCCCGTCCGGATAGGCGTTGACCCCGACCACGACGCGATCGCCGGCCTCCATCTCGTGGCCGGTTCGATAGCTCGCCTCCGCGATCGCTCTTCGGAAGTAGCCCTTGTGGATGCCGCTGACCACGCCACCCATCTCGTCGATGGTGGAGATGATCCCGTTGGCATCGGACTCCATCTGGTCGGTGAGGCCCTCCACGAACCAGGAGCCACCGAGCGGATCCACCGTCCGGTGGACACCGGTCTCGTGGGCGAGGATCTGCTGGGTCCGCAGCGCGACGCGGACCGCGGTCTCGGTCGGCAGTCCCAGCGTCTCGTCCATCGAGTCGGTGTGGAGGCTCTGGCAGCCGCCGAGCACCCCGGCCATCGCCTGGTAGGCGACGCGGACGATGTTGTTGAGCGGCTGCTGTTCGGTCAGCGAGCATCCCGCGGTCTGGACGTGCGTCCGCATCCACTGCGATCGTTCGTTCTTCGCCCCGAATCGCTCCTTCATCGCCGTCGCCCAGATGCGACGAGCCGCCCGGAGCTTGCAGATCTCCTCGAAGAACTCGTTGTGGGCGTTGAAGAAGAACGAGAGCCGCGGCGCGAACAGGTCGACGTCGAGTCCCCGGGACATCGCCGCCTCGACGTACTCCATGCCGTCGCGGAGGGTGAACGCCAGCTCCTGCGTGGCGGTCGAACCGGCCTCCCGGATGTGGTAGCCGGAGATCGAGACCGAGTTCCACCTCGGGAGGTGCTTCGCCGCGTACTCGATCGTGTCGACGACCAGCTTGACGCTCGCTTCCGGCGGGTAGATGAACTCGTTCTGGCTGTGGAACTCCTTGAGGATGTCGTTCTGCAGGGTGCCCCCGAGGTCGGACCAGTCGATGCCGCGCTCGCGGGCCATTCCCAGGTACATCGCCCAGATCACGCAGGCGGGACCGTTGATGGTCTGGCTGACGGTCACCGCGCCGACCGGGATGTCGGCGTAGAGACGGTGCATGTCGTCGATCGTGTCGATCGCCACGCCGCATCGCCCGACCTCGCCCGCCGAGAGCGGGTCGTCGGAATCGCGGCCCATCAGGGTCGGGAGGTCGAAGGCGGTCGAGAGACCGGTGTTCGCCTTCGTGCCCTTCGCGTTCTCGAGCAGGTACTTGAACCGACGATTGGTGTCGTCCGCCGAACCGAAGCCGGCGAACTGCCGCATGGTCCAGAGGCGGCTTCGATACATGGTCGGGTGCACGCCGCGGGTGAAGGGGTAGTCGCCGGGCTCGCCGATCCGCGGATGCGGGAGCGACGGATCGGACGGCGACGTGGTCTCGACCGAGTTCGGCCCGTAGACCGGCGCGACCGCGTAGCCGGACAGGGTGACGGTCTCGGGATCCGGGCGGCCGGAGTCGGAGTCGGAACTGGTACCGGGCTTGAGCGTGGTCATCGTGGATTCCGGGAGTGTGGCGGACTCCTCCATGGTAGCGGGGCCCCGGACGGATTCCCTCCCCCGGGCCGCCCGGTCGCCCCCCTTCCGCCGCGGGCAACGGGGTCTTCACCCCCATCGACCTCGGTTTCCGAGCGAACCGGGCCGGTCGGGGGTCGTAGCGATCGGAGGGACCGCCGGGACGCGTGCGCGGTCACGAGGGTGAGACACGGAGCGGAGGCGCGGCCTCCGCCGAACGTCGTGCTCGACCGGGGAAACCACGTCCATGAGATCGCCGCACCTTCCCACCCTCACGCTGTCCCTGACGGCGGCGTCGACCCTCGCCCTCCAGACCGCGTCCTTCGCCCAGGCGATCACCGAATCCGCCCGCATCACGCCCGTCACCGCCACCGAGGGCGCGACGTTCGGGAACCGGGTCTCCATCGACGACGACTGGATGGCCATCGGGGCCGACTTCGACGCCGAGGTGCTCGGACGGGGCTTCGTCGAGATCCATCGGCGCGAGGGAGGCGGCTGGACCCACCACCAGACGCTGCGCTCGCCGGAGGAGGTCGTGCCGGACCACTTCGGACTCACCGTGGTCCTGGGGGGTTCACGCCTCCTGGTCGGGGCGCCGTGGGACGAGCAGGCGGGCAACCGATCGGGAGCCGTGCACCTCTACGAGCTCGAGGGCGACGAGTGGACATGGAAGCAGAAGCTCGTCTCGAGCGTGCCCGACAACACCGGGGCGCACTTCGGGCTGAACTGCTGCTTCGGCCGGAACGACGACGAGATCGTCGTCGGCGCCTTCCTCGATTCGCTCGAGGGATCGGCGGAGGGCGCGGTGTGGATCTACCGACACGACGGCGCGAACTTCGCCTTCCACGAACGACTTTCCCTCGCGGGCCTCCAGCTCTCCGCGTACTTCGGCAAGGCGATCGCGGTGGACCGCAGGATGCTCGCCGTCGGCGCCCCGGGACTCGTCGGCCCCTCGGGCTTCCGTCACGGTGGAGTCGCGCTGTACGCGGACATCGACGATCGCTGGATCCTCCAGGGCGTGAAGATCCCCGAGGAGCCCGAGATCTACCAGGCCTTCGGCGAGTCGCTCGACTTCACCGCCGGCATGCTTGCGGTCGGGAGTCCCTTCGAGCATCGATTCGGCGTCGACTCGGGAGCCGTGCACGTCTACCGCTTCGTCGGTGGGGTGCCGATCCTCGAGGCGGTGGTGGGCCCCGGCGAGGATTCGACCGCCTACGGGATGCCGGTGCACCTGTCCGACGACGGGGAACGGCTCGCCACCGGCGCCTACCTGACCGACGCCGACTCCGGTCCCCGCGCGGGCGGGGCCTGGATCCATGAACGCGGCTCCGGCGACTGGAGCGCGACCGTCCGCCTCGTTCCGAGCGAGATCGGGTCCTACGACTTCTTCGGACTGGGACTCTCCTTCGACGATTCGCAGATCGCGATCGGGGCACCTCGGTCCGATGTCGCGGGTCTCGACGTCGGGGCGGTCTCGATCTTCGACCTCGTCGACTGCGACGGCTCCGGCCGGCTCGACGCCTGGGAGCTCGTCGTGGACGACGAACTCGACCTCGATGCCGACGGCCTCCTCGACGTCTGCGAGGGGGTGCCCGGCGACCTGAACGGCGATGGCGTGGTCGACGGCACCGACATCGGGCTCTTCTCGAGCCTCTGGGGCGGCGACGGTACGTCCGGCGGGGACTTCAACGGCGACGGAATCGTCGACGGAGGAGACCTCGCCGTGATCCTGAGCGGTTGGCTGTACTGAGCCGGTTCAGTGCTCGTAGACGCCGTGGCCGGTCTTGTCGCCGAGGCGACCGGCGGTGACCAGCTGCCGGAGCAGCGGACACGGGAAGAACGTCGGGTCGCCGAGCTCCCGGTAGAGCACCATCATGATGTCGTGGCACACGTCGAGGCCGATGAAGTCGGCCAGGCGGAGCGGTCCCATCGGGAAGTTGCATCCGAGCTTCATGATCTCGTCGATCGCCTCGGGCTCGGCGACCCCCTCCATCCAGGCGCAGAACGCCTCGTTGATGAGCGGCATCAGGACGCGGTTCGAGACGAATCCGGCACGGTCGTTCGCGGGGATGGGCGTCTTGCCCATCCGCTCCGCGAGGGCGATCGTCCGCGCGACCGTCTCCTCGCTGGTGGCGAGCCCCTTGATGACCTCGACGAGCTTCATCACCGGGACCGGGTTGAAGAAGTGCATGCCGACGACCCGATCCGCCGCGTCGCCCGTCGCGGTCGCGATCTGGGTGATCGAGATCGAGCTCGTGTTCGTCGCGAGCACGGCGTGCGAGGGAAAGGTCTCCTTCATCGCGACGAAGATCTTCGCCTTGATGTCCGGGTTCTCGGTGGCGGCCTCGACCGCCCAGTCGGCCGTCTTCGCCTCCGCCATGTCCCCGCAGTAGGTGATCCGACCGAGGGCGGCGACCTTCTCCTCCTCGGTCATCCGACCCTTCTCGACGTTCCTCGAGAGGACCTTGTCGTGGTACTTCCGGGCCCGATCGAGCTGGTCCGCCGACACGTCGACCTGGAAGGCGTCGATGCCGCTGGTCGCGGCGACCAGGGAGATGCCGGAACCCATGGTCCCGGCACCGATGACGGCGATGCTGTTGACGTCGTTGGACATGTCGTTCTCTCCTGTCGGTGCGGCGCCGGCCGCGACGAGGTGCTTCGAGTGGAATCGGGGAAGGGATCCCCGGCGATCGATCGCCGGGCCATGCCGGGACGGTCCGCCCCTCCGATCAGCCGTTCCAGGTGGTCAGCTCGGGACCCGTGTACTCGGCGAGGGGTCGGATGATCCGGTTGTTGGCGTGCTGCTCCATGATGTGGGCGCACCAACCGGTGATCCGGCTCGCGACGAAGATCGGGGTGTACTGGGGGACCGGGATGCCCATGGCGAAGTACGTCATCCCGCAGGGGAAGTCGACGTTGGGATGGATGTTCTTCTCCCGGAGCATGATGCCCTGGACCGCGTCGCCGAGGTCGAACCACTTCTGGGCGGCCGGGTTCTCGCCCCCGGCGTACTTCAGGCCCCACTCGCGGAGGATGCCGGCGCGGTGGTCGCCGTTCTTGTAGACGCGGTGACCGAAGCCCATGAGCTTCCGCTTCTCGGTGAAGGCACGGTCCATCCAGGCGTCGACCGTCATCTGGCCGTCCTCGGTGTCCTTCATGATGTCCGCGAGCATGTCCATCGCGGCCTCGTTGGCACCGCCGTGGAGGTTCCCCTTGAGGGCGCCGACACCACCGCAGACCGCGGAATGCAGGTCGCTGTTGGTCGACGCGATCGTCCGGCAGGTGAAGGTCGAGGCGTTGAAGTCGTGCTCGGCGTAGAGGATCAGCGACACGTCCATCACCTTGGCGGCCATCTCGCCCGGCTTCTCCCCGGTCATGCACCAGAGCAGGTTCGCCGCGTGGTCGAGCGACGGATCGGGCTCGACCGGCTCCTTCCCGTCGAGCGTCCGCTGGTGGACGCCGATGCAGGTCGGGATCGACGCGAGAAGTCGCATCGACTTGCGGAGCTCGGCCTCGGCGGAGTTGTCCTCGCAGTCGGGGTCGAGGTGGCCGAGCAGGCTGATCGCGGTGCGGACGACGCTCATCGGGTGGGCGTCGGGGGTCTCCTTCGCGATGCGGACGATCGAGTCCCGGACCGAGGCGGGGATCGACCGCATGCCCACCAGCTCCTGCTTGAAGGCGGCGAGCTCGGAGTCGTTCGGCTTGTGACCGACGAGCAGGAGATGCGAGACCTCCTCGAACGTCGCGTGGGCGGCGAGATCGGCGATCTCGTAGCCGCGGTAGATGAGCTGGGTCTGGTTGACCGAGCAGATCTTGGTGTCGCCGACGGTCTGGCCGGCGAGGCCACGGGTGTCGGCGGTCTTGGCGGTCGTGGTCACGGGAGTCCTTTCGGGGGCGGTGAATTGCGGGAAAGATCCTAGCAGGTCGGGATCGACCGCCCGTGCACGGTCCGGGAAGCCGCTTTCCACTGCTAGGATCCGCCGCATGCGACGACTCCCCCTTGCCCCGCCGACGATCGCCCTCCTCTCCCTGCTGCTCGTTGGATGCGGGGTGGAGACGAGCTCGAACACCCGGAGCCGCCCCTTCCCG
>JAYZBK010000099.1:0-6696 GCA_036339295.1 Planctomycetota bacterium | reverse complement strand
CGGTCGAGGCCCTTGCCGACGAGGTCGCCGCCGCCTGGGGTGGACACGTCTTCGGGCGGGACGACGAGACCCTGGAGGCGGCGCTCGGTCGCGAGCGTCTCGCGCGGGGACTGGACCTCGCGCCCGCGGCGAGCGGCACCGGGGGGGGCGGGGGGGCGGCGATCACCGCGGTCGCTGGTTCGAGCGCCTGGTACCCCGGCGGCGTGGTGACCTACGCCGACGAGCGGAAGGTCGAGGAACTCGACGTGGATGCGGGCGTCATCCAGCGGTGCGGTGCGGTGAGCGGCGAGGTCGTCTCGGCGATGGCACGCGGCGTGCGTCGACGATGCGGGGCCTCGCTCGGCGTGGCGACGAGCGGCGTGGCCGGTCCGGGCGGCGGATCGGAGGAGAAGCCGGTCGGGACGGTCTGGATCTCCGTGGTCGACGATCACGGTGAGGACACCCGATGCTTCCGGTTCCCCGGGGACCGGGCGATCGTGCGGCGACGAACCGTGCTCGCGGCGCTGCAGATGGCCCGCCTCCGCGTCATCGGTGAACGGCTTCCACTGCTTTGGGAGCGTTCCGTCGGTGCGACCGGGAGATCGTCGTGAGCACGCGGCACTTCGCCGTCGGACTCGGGGCGAACCTCGGTGCTCGTCGCGACCAGCTCGAGTCGGCGATCCGCCTGCTCGACCGCACTCCCGGCGTCGACGTGCTCGGCGTGGGCCGGCCGATCGGAACCGCGCCGGTGGTCGACGAGTCGGAGCGGGAGCGGCATCCGCCCTATCTCAACTCGGTCCTGATCGGAGCGACCGATCGAGGGGCGAGGCCGTTGATGTCCCGGCTTCTCGCGATCGAGGCGACGCTGGGCCGGCGACGTCGGGGGGCGTGCGATCCGAGGACCCTCGATCTCGATCTCGTCGTGTTCGAGGGCGTCCGGATCGAGGAATGCGGACTGGTGGTTCCCCATCCCCGGCTGCGGGGCCGGCGATTCGTCCTCGACCCGATCGCGGCGCTGCTCGACACGCCGGCCGACCCCGGAACCCGCGAAAGCAAGGCGTGGAGGGCGATCGAGGGGGAGCTTTCAGGGCATCTTCGCGATCGCGAGGCCTGATCGAGAACCCGCTCCCCGGCCAATGGGTACCATCGCCCATCCATCCGAGGCCGGGCCCCGTCGGATGACCTGACCGATTCAGGCCCCGCCCGAACCACGCCCGCGTGCCTGCTTCTCGCGGCTACAACACTGGATTCGACCGATGCGCCAACTCACCATCGCTCTCGTTGCGACGAGCTCGCTCCTCGCCACGCCCCTCGCCCTCGCCCAGGACGGTGACGCCGCCAAGGCTCCCACCGCCGCGAAGGGCGACGCTTCCCAGTTCACCGAAGCCGACCGCGACGCGGCGGCGATCGAGAAGGGGAAGGCCAGGCTCGAGGAGGCCCGCAAGGCCTACATGGCTGCGCCGGCCATCGAGCAGTCGATCGCCATCGAGGTGACGTCGCCGATGGGCGAGCAGAAGATGGGGATGAGCTCCCGGTACGGCAAGGACCAGAGCTTCATGGTGGACATCCCCGACCAGATGTCCATGACCGGGGTCGGCGGGAAGCTCTTCGCCGTCCTTCCCATCGCGCCGGACAAGTACGTGGAGCGGAGCATCGAAGGACCCGACGGCCTCTCCAAGGCGATCGGCGAGCTGACCGGTGGCGGCGGACTGCCCGATCCGGCCGCACCGTTCCGCCTGATGCCGAAGGACGATCTCACCGGGCTTCTCGGCATGGGCATCATCATGCAGCCCAAGGTGGCGGGATTCCGCGCGGGTGACGCCGGGTCGCAGGTGCTGATCGAGGGGAACGGGGGATCGAGCGTCCTGACCTTCGACGGCAAGACGGGACTGATCGATCGGATCGACGTCGTCAGCCAGCCTCCGGGCGCGCCGGCCGGCTTCGAGATGAAGATCGCCTTCGTGCTCGATGCGAAGGTCATGAAGGAACTCCCCAAGCCGATCGCCTTCGACACCACGGGCCGGTCCGTCGCCCCGACGATGCAGGACCTCGTCCCGCAGCCCAAGGCCCTCGAGGTCGGGCAGGCGGCGCCGTCGTTCGACCTCGAGGATCTCGACGGCAACATGGTCTCGCTGGCCTCCCTTCGCGGAAGCGTCGTCGTGCTCGACTTCTGGGCGACCTGGTGCGGTCCCTGCCGCGCCGGCATGCCCGCGATGAACGAGCTCGCGCAGTGGGCCGACACCACCAACGGGGCCGTGCGGATCCTGGCGGTGAACGTGCAGGAGCCCAAGGCGAAGGCGGCCGAGTACTGGAACAAGGAGAAGTTCGTCTTCCCGTGCCTGCTCGACGTCACCGGCACCACCTCGATGGCCTACAACGCGAACTCGATCCCCCTGACCGTCGTCATCGATCCCCAGGGCAACGTCGCGAGCGTCGATGTCGGCCTCGCGTTCAACCCTCGGGACGAGGCGGCGAAGAACGCCTTCCTCGAGGAGAAGAAGGAGAAGCTCCAGAAGCTCTCCGCCGGCAAGGGCTGAGTCCGACCGCCGGGCCGCGGCAGGCGGCCTTCGAAACGCATCGATCCGTGGACACCCCTCCGGCACGCCGGGGGGGTGTTCCGTTCCGGGACCGGGCGGCCACGGACCATCTATGATCCCGGGAACGCCTCGCATGGAGACCCGCCGGATGAGCTGGACGATGCTGAAGCAGGTGAATCGATCGCTGGCGATCGCGGGCCTTCTCGCGGGAGCCGTGGCCTCCGATGCCGTGGCCCAGATGCGGGACGCGGATCCGGTCGCCGCCGCGGCCCTCTCGGACCTCGTCGCCAGGGTGAGGCAGCGGCCCTTGTCGGTCACCGAGGAGGTCGTGGTCACGACCCGGGAGGGGGAGCTCGAGGAGTCGGCGCCGAAGAGGACGCTCCAGTGGACCAACGTCCCCGGCAAGGGACTGCGAGCCGACTTCGACGGGTTCTCGCTTCGACTCGCCGACGGAAGGATTCAGGGCATCCACTCCTCGCGGGACGACCTCGCGATCGATCTCGACGACAAGGGCTCCGCCTACTACGCCCTGCTCGAGCAGTTCCGGGATCTTCCCTGGCCGGGGCTGGCGCTCGCGATGGGGGAGGAGAAGCCCGAGGACTGCGCCATGCAGCTCCACAGCCGCGCTCCCGGGCTCCAGCCGACCGGCGTCGAGGCGCCGGCCGACGGCCCGGCCGGTGGCGACGCGGATCCGGGCCGCCGGATCGTGCTCTCGAGCGATCACGAGCAGATGTGGATCGACGTCGATCCAGCCTCCGGGCTGCCGAGCCGGGCGGAGGTCGTCATCCACTCCGGGCCGTTCGTTCCCGAGGGAATCGAGCTGGTCTTCGGCTACACCTGGACGTTCCGACCGGTGGAGGACGTCGACAAGGCGATGGACCTCTCGGTCCGGGACCGGGAGCGGGTCGACATGGTGGCGGCGCTCGTGAAGCCTCCCGAAGCCCCGCAGCGCGGGAACGCAGGCGGTGGACTGATGCCCGGCCGCGAGGCGCCGCTCTTCGACCTGCCGAAGCTCGACGAAGGCGAGGTGTCGTTGCTCGAGCTGCGCGGCCGGGTGGTCGTGCTCGACTTCTGGGCGACCTGGTGCGGCCCCTGCCGGGCGGCGCTTCCCCGGCTCGCGGAGCTGGGACGCTGGGCCGAGGACAACGGGATCCCGGTGGAAGTGGTGGCCATCAACACGAGCGAGCAGAGCCGGGACCTCGCGGTCCGGCGAAAGCGGATCACCGAGTTCCTCGACGACCAGGGATTCGATGCCCGGGGCCTCGAGTTCCTGTTCGACCTCGACGGCGAGGTGGCGGGTGCCTACGGGGTCCGTGGCCTCCCGACGACCATCATCCTCGACGCGACCGGCCGGGTGGTGAGCGTGAAGGCGGGGTTCGGGCCGGGGTCGGAGGAACGGCTGAAGCAGGATCTCCTCGACCTCTTCGAGGGAGGCGACCCGGCGGAGCCCGGGGGGGCACTCGAGGACGGGGTCGGCTGAGGCCCGGTACCATCGAGGCATGAACGACACGCCAGCCGATCTCGCCGAAGATGCCCTCGACGTCGATGCCTCGCTCCCCGAGGCCCTCGTCCTGCTCGTCGACGACAACCAGCAGAACCTCGAGCTCATCCTCGCCTACCTCGACGACCTCGGGTGCCGGACCATCACGGCCGTCGACGGGGTGGAGGCGATGCGGATGGTCGAGCAGGAGCGCCCCGATCTCGTCCTGCTCGACGTCATGATGCCTCGCATGTCGGGATTCGAGGTCTGCCAGAAGATCAAGTCCGATCCGGCGACCCGCGACATCGCGGTCATCATGGTGACCGCGCTGAACGAGGTGCCCGACTACGAGCGGGCGGTCGAGAGCGGGACCGACGACTTCCTCTCCAAGCCGGTCAACAAGATCGAGCTGCTGACCCGGGTCAAGAGCCTCCTCCGGGTGAGGCTCCTCAGGAAGCGTCTGGACTCGCTGATGTCCGGACCCGACGGCGATCCGGCCTGACCCCGGACGACGAGCCCGCGAACGAAAACGCCCCTCGATCGGCACCGTCGGTGCCGGACGAGGGGCGTTTGGACGACCAGGTGTTGGTCCCGGTCGGGATGATCAGCTCGCACGCCGGCTGACGACGCTGGGGGAGTCCCCGGGCCGCGTCCAGCGGCTGGTGCCGCCTCGGGGCTCGCTGCCATGCAGGAGGTGATCGAGGTACCGCTGGAGGCTGTCGGAGTCGAACTGGTCGAGCCAGTCGCGGCGGGCCGACCGGTTGAACTCGCGGATGGACTTGATCAGGTGGTCCTTGGCAGGCATGACTGGACTCAGAGGAGGGGGGGACGAGTTGGGTGCCGGTCTGGCCCGGGCTCGATGGGGCCGCGACCGGCGACGCGAAGTGTTTCGGTGCGCGGTCCCGCATTCGACGAACGGATAACCCACGCCGTGGCATGGTCGAGGGCCCTTTATCGGATCGCGCAGAATTCGACCGCCACCATGCGGTGTGGGTGAGAAGGGCGACCACCAGAGATGGTGGTCGTCGCTCCGGCCGATTTTTTTTGCCGGGAAGGTCCGCCCGAACCCCTGATGGGGGTTCCTGTACCCCGTCAGGAGTCCCGGCAGGCGAGTTTCGCCCGTCCGACGTCCTCGTGGAGCTCGAACACCGCTCGGAGCCCCGTGATCTGCAGCACCTGGGCCACCGCACCACGGACGCCGCAGATGCGAACCACGCCACCACGCTGCTTCATGCGGCTGTGGATGCGGAGGAGCGCGGACAGGCCGAGGCTCGAGACCACGTCGAGGTCGCTGCAGTCGATGATGATCCGATCGGCGCCTTTCTCGACCAGTGTCGAGACCTCCTCGAGGAATCGGTCGGCGTTGCGTCCGTCGATCCCGCCCTCGGCCCGGATGACCAGGATGCCGTCGTCCTCCTCGACCGGGAAGATCTCCATCCGCCTACTCCTTCACGACCTTCATCGCGATGAGGTCCTGCACGTCGACGATGCCGACGGGGCGTCCGTCGGCGTCGACGACGGGGATCTCGTCGACCCTTCGTTCCCTCACGAGCCGGACCGCGTCGCGAACGAGGTCGGTGTCGGCCAGGTGGCGGGGCTGTCGTGTCATCACGTCCCGCACGGGCGTCCCGAGGGCCTCGCCCCCGTGCGTGTGCACGAGACGGCGGAGGTCTCCGTCGGTGAAGATCCCGCTGAGGACCCCGGCCTCGTCCACCAGGAGGACGGCACCGGCCCGTCGAGCCTCGCCGCCCGCCGCCAGCGCTTCGGTGACCATCACGTGATCGGGAACGACGGCGAGGTTGTCGCCGACCCGGAAGCGGAGGACGTCGACGATCGGTCGCAGCCCGGCTCCCAGCATGCCGCCCGGGTGGTGGCGGTGGAAGGCGTCGGCGTCGAAGTCGCGTCGACGGGCCGCCGCGAGGGCGAGGGCGTCGCCGACCGCGATCATCGCGGTGGTGCTCGCGGTGGGAGCGAGGTTCATCGGGCAGGCTTCGGTGATGTCGCCGAGGGACAGGTGGGCCGTGCCGAGCCGGCCGAGCGACGACTCGCTGGACCGGCTGATGCCGATGAACGGGATCTCGTCCGCCCGGAGGATCGACGCAAGGGCGACGACCTCCTCGGTCTCGCCGCTGTAGGAGATCAGCAGCGCGACGTCGCCGCGGCGGATGCGACCGAGGTCGCCGTGGACGGCCTCGGCCGGGTGGATCGAGTGGGAGGGGCGACCCAGGCTCGACAGGGTCGCGGAGATCTTCGAGCCGACCAGCCCCGACTTCCCCATGCCCGAGACCACGACGTGGCCCTCGCAGTCGGACACGAGTCCGACCGCCCGGTGCCACTGTGCGGCATCGCCTTCGAGGCGGTCCACGATTCGGGCGAGGGTCGACCGTTCCGCGTCGATCGCCGCCTTGAGGAAGGCGATCTCCTCGGCGTTCGCGGGGGTTCCGACGGTCGGGTGCTGGGCGTTCATGCGGTCAGTGTACGGTTCCGCGTCCCCGGGAAGGACCGCCCGGGGCGTCGCCCCGGTAGGATGGGCGGATGAGCTTCCAGGACGAGTACACGGTCCGCCTGAGCGCCTTCGAGGGGCCGCTGGATCTCCTGCTCTACCTGATCCGCCGGGCCGAGGTGGACATCCACGACATCCCGATCGTCGAGATCACCGACCAGTTCCTGGGGGCCATCGAGGGCCTGAAGGACGAGGAT
>JAYZBK010000098.1:0-7260 GCA_036339295.1 Planctomycetota bacterium | reverse complement strand
TCGCCGCGACCCGCCGCGCTGGCGCACGAGGCCGCGCGCGCCGGGGGGCGGGGGTGGTCGGCGTGCTGGCGCGCCGCCCGCTCCGCCGCGTCGACGGCGCCGCCGGCGTCGCCGGTCGCCCGGGCCTGCCGCGCGATCTCGAGGGCGTACCCCGGATCCTTCTCGCTTCGCAGGTCGAGTTCGACCAGGTGGGGTATCGCCTCGTCGCCTCGCCCGTCGGCGAGGAGGTGACGGGCCAGCACCCGGTGCGGATAGGGATCGACCGGTCGGGCGGCGGCGTAGCGATCGAGCAGCGCGACCGACGTCTCGTCGAGCTCGTCGCCCTCGTCGATCCGACGTCGGAGGACGAGCTCGAGGAGATCCGGGTGATCGGGATTCGCCTCGAGCAGCAGGTCGAGCGCCGCGTCGTCGAGGCTGATCGGAGGCCGATCCAGCGCAGGCCAGTCCTCGGGGGAGAACCGCGTGGACTCGGCGGGGCCGCCGTCGGCGGGCCCGGCGGGTTCGCCGATGCCTCCCGCGACGAGCGAGGAGATCCTGGCCAGTCGCTCGCGGCGGGCCCCGTCGAGGGCCTCCCGCTGACGCGGGTCGGCCAGGCGCACCGCGTCCGCGAGCTCGTCGAGGGACGGCGATGGATCGAGTCCCCACGCGCGGACCTGGCCGCCGGCCCAGTCGAGGAACTCGGCGTGGAACTCGTCGCGACCGATGCCGAGCGCCCGGGGAATGGCGTCCTTCTCCTGGACGCCCTCGAAGTAGAGCGCCATCAGCCGGACGAGGGCGTCCTCGCCCCACCGTTCGTTCATGAACTCCACCATCCAGGCGCCCTGGGCGTAGGCCATCGACCGATCGCCGGGTCGCTTGGGTCGGATGAAGGCGAAGTTGATCTCGTCGAGATCGAAGAGATCCCCCACCCGCCATCTCGACGCGAGCTGCCCGCAGGTCGCGTAGGTCCGCGGCACGCCTTCGATGCTGACGGCGGCGGCCTCCGTGAGCCAGTGCGGGATCCGGTTGCGGGTCTGGCTCAGGGTGATCGTGTGCGCGTACTCGTGGCGAAGGACGCGGAGCCAGTCGAAGATGCCGAGGTGCTTCCGGGGAGCCCCGACCTTGGGCACCTCGATGGCGATGAGCGGTCCCGTGCACGCGGCGATGGTGTGGATCGCGGGCATGCCGGTGATGCGCACCGCGAAGAACTCGTGGTCGGGCATCAGCTCGATCACGGTCCGGCGATCGGGCTCGTGCCGGAACCGCTCGACGAGGTCCTCGTGCATGCGCTCCAGCGGCTCGAGCATCCCGGAGGCGACGACCTCGTCGCCGCCCGGTCGATACTTCAGGATGAAGTGCTCGCTCTCGAGGGTCTCGAACCCGTCGAGCTCCTCGAGCAGGAACAGGCTGAAGGCGGCTCGCTTGTGATAGGGATCGAGGGCGACCGCCGCCTCGAGCGCCTCGCGGGCGCGGTCGTCCCGAGCCGCCTGCATCTCGAGCAGTCCGAGCTCCACCCGGGGCTCCGCCCATCGTGGTCGTCGTTCGATCGCCTGCTGGAGCGCCTCGGCCGCGGCCTCGTACTGCCGGTCGAACGAGAGGGCCGCCCCGACCTCGTACCAGCCCCGCGGCGAATCCCTCTCCACCGCGTCGAGTCTCGCCAGCCAGTCGACGTCCTCGCCGAGGTCGTAGCGGACCGCCGCGGTGGCGGCGCGAAGGGCCAGGGCATCCGGCTGGTTCGGATGGTCCTCGAGCAGTCGGTCGAGAAGCTCGGCCGCGAGGTCCGGGTCGTTCTGCACGAGGGCGGCCCGGGCCCGGATGAGGGTTCCGCCGATCGAAGGACCTCCCGGCCCGGACAGGTCGGCGAGCCGATCGAGCGACGCCGCGGCGCGTTCGGCGCCGTCGAAGTCGAACGTGCGGGCCGCGAGGAGACCGAGGGAGAGCCACGCCTCGGCGGCCCGTGGGTTGAGCGCGAGCGCCTCGTGGAGCGCGGGAACCCCCTCGCCCGCGTTCCCCCGCTCGAGCAGCAGTCGACCCTCGAGGAGTCGAGGTCGCGGATCGACTCGATCGACCCGCTGTCGCAGGCCGGAGAGCAGGTCGAGCATCGCCTCGAAGTCGCGGGGGGACCCGGCCCCCGCGGCGAGTCGGGTGCGGTGCGCGTCGACCACCGCCAGGCCTTCCTCCATGTCGGTCGGGTCGCCGTTCTCGATCACCGCCTGGGCGAGCGCCGCCGCCTCGTCGAGCCGCCCTTCGGCCAGGAGCGCCCGCGCGAGCAGGGCATCGACCTCGACCGTTCCCCGCAGGTCGTCGAGGGGCAGGGTTCCGCGTTCATCCGATCGCCCGAGATGCCCGAGGGCCCGAAGCCGCTGGGCGGGGGACGAGTCGGGGTCGTCGAGCACGGCATCCCAGCGGCCGACGATCTCCGCCGCCGCCGATCGTCCGCCCTCGATCCGGTCGAGGTCGTCCCCGGACCACGCGCCGTGACGGATCCGGAGGGCCGCCCGCTCGAGATCGTCGAGGAACTCCGCGGCGATCGCCTCGGTGGCGAGCGGCGAGGGCGCCACGACGTCCGGCACGAGAGGCATCTGCTGCCCGAACGCGACGACGTTCGAGAGGACGACGGCCGAGAGCGATGCGAGGAGTCGCTTCATCGATCCTCGATCCTCCACGACTCCGGGTCCACGTCGGGCGCGTCGAGCCAGCGGCGACCTTCATCGTCCACCGGCTCGTTGAAGGCGGATTCGAGGAAGCGGATCGTGATGCGATCGCCGTCCTTCTCGAGCATCTCGACCGCGACGGGTTCGCCGTCCGACGACCGGATCCAGTAGTCGATCCGATCGATGTCGCCGTCCTTGGCGAGCGGGGTGGTCGCCTTGGGGACGAGGCGGACGCCGACGACGCCGTCGGACGCCTTGGTGATGCGGGTGGGGATCGACGCCGCCGGGGTCGCGTCGAAGTTCGCGACGATGTCGGCCTTGCGTTGCCCGATCGGGATGGGGATCGGGCCTTCCCCGAGGCGAAGCGGATCCCGCCGGTCGCCGGGCTCGGCGATCCTCCGGCGGACGAGGCGCTTCGCCTCGTGGTCGTAGTCGCTGAGGACGCCGTCGCGGTAGACCCAGTGCTCGAGCCTCTCCCGGACCCGGCCCCCGGACTCGACGATCCGGTCGAAGACGACAGCCGCCTGCCGGGCGCTCGCATCGCCGTTCGCCGGGGCGACCAGCCAGACGCGTCCGAAGCGTCGCTCGCTCTCGTCCGCGAGGTCGTCGTAGTTCTCCATCGAGACGCGTCCGCGGTACGACTTCAGCCCGGCGCTCTGTCGCTCGACGAGATCCAGGACGCGATCGACCTCGGTGCGGGCCGGGGCCTCGTCGGGCGGCGCCGCGGCGACCACGAGACCCGCTCGACCGTCCGCCGGGCGGCAGCATGCCGGGACCTCGGACGGGACCTCGGACGGAACCGGTCCGGCTCCGACCGACGTCGCCTGGGCTGTGAGCAGGATCGCGAGGAACATGGTGACTCCACGAAGAGGACGCACGGTCCGATCGGATCGTTCGCACGGTTTCGCACGTCGACCACCCGAGGTCGGAGAATCCCCCGGATTCTCGCCGATTGCGGCCTCGGCGTGTCCTCCCGGCGAGGTCCACGGTCGAAGATGACCGGATCCCGTCCCGACCGCGATTGGAGCCCCCGTTGACCGACCACGCCTCCCCCACCATCGTCGAACTCCCGGGAGGCCGCCGCCGCCTCGACACCCACTCCCCGTGGGAGCCCGTGATGGGCTACAGCAGGGCCGTGCAGGCGGGACCGCTCGTCACGGTCGCCGGGTGCGTCGGCATCCTTCCCGACGGGACCTATCCCGACGGGCTCGCGGCCCAGACCCGGCGTTGCGTCGAGCGGATCGCCGAGGCACTGGCGGCGTTCGACGCCACCCTCGAGCAGGTGATCAAGGTCCGCATCTACACGACGGATCTCGCTCGGTGGGAGGAGATCGCCTCGGTCATGGGACCGACCTTCGAGGCGACCCGTCCGGCGAACCTGCTGGTCGAGGTCGCCGGGCTCGTCGACGGAGCCCTGGTGGAGATCGAGGCGGAGGCGTGGACGGGCTGAGGCGACGGTCGGGAGGATGGGCGCTCAGCCGAGCGGCACGCTCTCGACCACCTCGAGGCCGAAGCCGTGCAGGGTGGGCCACGGTCGCGGGTGGTTGGTGAGCAGCCGGAGCTTCGAGAGACCGAGATCGCGCAGGATCTGGCTGCCGATCCCCAGCTCGCGCTGGTCCATCGGCACCACCTTCGCCCCGATGCCGTCGGGACGGGCGAGATCCGGGGCGTTGACGTCCTCCTCGCGTCGCGCGACCTCGTGCAGGGCACCGGAGATCTCGGCGTTCCCCGACTCGGGACGCATGTAGACGAGGGCGCCACGGCCGGCCTCGCGGATCGCGCGAAGGCTCGCCATGAGATCGTCGCGGCTGCTCCGATCGGCGTCGCCGGCCGCGACCCCGAAGATGTCGCCGAGCAGGTCGCGTCGCTGGACGCGGACCAGCGTCGGCTCGTCCTGCTCGACGGGCCGGCCGTCGGGGCCGAGCTCCCCGACTCCACCCGCGCAGAGCGCGATGTGCGGAAGCGCGTCGATGCTGCTTCGCCAGGCGATGAGCCGGAACGTGCCCTCCGGCGTCTCGATCCCCCGGCCGGCGACCGGGTCGATCCGCTCGACCATCGCCTCCTCGGCGAGTCGGTGCTCGATGATCTGCTCGACCGAGCACATCTTCAGGCCGTGCTCGACGCACATCTCCTCGAGATCGGGAAGGCGAGCCATGTCCCCGTCGGGCTTGACGACCTCGATGATCGCGGAGGCCGGCTTGAGGCCGGCGAGCTTGCAGAGATCGACCGAGCCCTCGGTCTGGCCGGTCCGGACGAGGACCCCGCCGTCGCGGGCCCGGAGCGGGTTGATGTGACCGGGTCGGACGAAGTCGTCGGGCCGGGCCTCGGGGTCGGCCATCATGCGGATGGTGATCGCCCGATCGCTCGAACTGATGCCGGTGCCGACCCCGTGTCGGGGATGGCCGTCGATCGAGATCGTGAAGGGGGTCTGCCGAAGACTCGTGTTGATCGCCCCCTGCGGGCCGAGTTCCAGTCGATCGCACGTCTCGCCGTCGACCGCGACGCAGAGGTAGCCGCCCCCGACCCGGGTCATGAAGTTGACGATCTCGGGGGTGACGAACTCCGCCGCCACCACGAAGTCGCCCTCGTTCTCGCGACTCTCGTCGTCGACGAGGACGATCACGCGACCGGCACGGAGGTCATCGAGGATCTCGGGGATGCTTGCAAAGGCCATGGGAGTCGCATCCTACCGAACCAGAATCGAATCGCGTGGCCGTCGTAGGATGTCGACATGAGCAAGAGGAACCCGCTTCGTCCGACCGCGGCCGAGAGACGCCGCCACGAGAGGATCGCCGTCGAACTGACCTCGCTGCCCACCGCGGCGGGCCGGGAATGGCGGGTGCAGGCGTACCTCGACGCCTGGCTGAAGGCGAGGTCGCGGTCGCTCGACTGGAAGCGGGACGCCGACGGGAACCTGCTGGTCACCCGGAAGACCCGGGGCCGACGGCGCGGCGGTCCCAAGCCGCTGCTCATCACCGCCCACCTCGATCATCCGGCGTTCGTGGTCACCGGGATCGCCGAGGATGGCCGGACGATCGACGCCCAGTTCCGGGGCGGGGTCCACGACCCCTACTTCGAGGACGCCCGCGTCGAGTTCCTCGACCGGGACGACACCGCGGTGCGGGGACGGATCGTCGAGCTTCGACAGGCCGACGATGCCTGTCCATTCAAGACCGTGACCGTTCGACTCGCTCGTCGCCATCCCGGCCTCGCCCTCGGCGACGTCGGCCGCTGGGCCTTTCCCGCGCCGCGGATCGCCGGCAAGGGCGGGCGGCGCGTGCTTCGGACGCACGCGTGCGACGACCTCGCCGCGGCCGCGGCGGCGTTGTGCGCCTTCGATCGGATCCGGACCAGGAAGGGGCAGGAACACGTCGGCCTGCTCTTCACCGTCGCCGAGGAGGTGGGGTTCGTCGGCGCGATCGGCGCCGCGACCAACGGCCTGGTGCCGAGGAACGCCCGACTCGTCTGCCTCGAGAACAGTCGATCGTTCCCGGAGAGCCCGATCCACGGCGGTCCGATCGTGCGGGTGGGCGACCGGATGACGGTGTTCAGCCCGGACCTCACCAACGACATCTCCTCGCTCTGCATGGAGCACGAGAAGGCGCAGCCCGGATTCACCTGGCAGCGGAAGCTGATGCCGGGCGGGGCGTGCGAGGCGACGGCGTTCGCGTCGTTCGGATACGCCTCCACCTGCCTCTGCCTGCCGCTCGGCAACTACCACAACATGCAGGACATCGACGGCGTCCAGGCCGGCGATCGCCCCGCGAAGGTCGGGCAGGAGTTCATCGGGGTCGACGACTACCACGGCCTCGTCGAGATGCTCGAACTCGTCGCGGAGCGGCTGGACGCTCCCGGCGCGGCGTCGCCCCTCGCCCGGCGACTCCGGAAGCTTCGGTCCCGCCACGCCTTCGTGCTCGACTGAACCGCGCGGACGACCGACGGACCCCCGGTATCCTTCCTCCGATGAACGCTTCGTCGACCACCCGGACCGATCCACTCGCCCGCCTCGAATCCGCCGCCCGGACCGCCGTGTCGGCCGTCGGAGGCGATGCGGCGGAGGGCCTGGACACCACGCTCAAGCCCAGCGCGAAGCCCGAGTTCGGCGACTTCCAGCTGAACGCGGCGATGCCGCTCGGCAAGAAGCAGGGACGGAACCCCCGGGAGGTGGCCGCGGAACTCGTCGCCGCCCTCGCCGCGCCGGAGTCCGGCGTGGCCGACGTGATCGAGGAACCCGAGATCGCGGGCCCCGGCTTCATCAACCTGCGACTCCGGCCGGAGGCGCTCGCGTCGGCGCTCGAGGCGATGGACGACGAGGGCCTCGGCGTGGCCCGGCAGGACCGGACCCACGCGGTGACGATCGACGTCTGCGGCGTCAACGTCGCCAAGCAGATGCACGTCGGTCATCTCCGCGCCACGGTCATCGGCGACACCGTGGCGAGGCTGTTCGAGCGACTCGGCCGGACCGTCCACCGACAGAACCACCTCGGGGACTGGGGGCTTCCGATCGCGATGACGCTCCATTCGCTGCGCTCGCGCGGCGTCGATCTGGAGGCGCTCGACCTCGACACGCTGAACACCGCCTACCGCGACGCCCAGCTCGACGCCAAGGGCGACCCCCGGGGACTGG
>JAYZBK010000097.1:0-2235 GCA_036339295.1 Planctomycetota bacterium | reverse complement strand
CGATGCGACGGCATCGATCCGTGATCGAGCCGAGTCGCTCGACCTGGCATTCACCACGCTGATCGCCCCCGATACCGCGACGGAGCGGGCCGCACGGATCGCCGCCGACGCCCGGGAGTTCGTCTACGTCCTCGCCCGCCGCGGCCTGACCGGGGCAAGAAGCGACGCCCCCGATCTCACGGACCGGATGGCCCAACTTCGTGCCCTCACCGATCTCCCGCTCGCCGCCGGATTCGGGATCTCCACGGCGGACCACGTGGCGGCCGTGCTGGAACACGCCGACGGCGCGATCGTCGGCTCGGCCCTCGTCGGGGTGATGGACGAGGCGTCCGCCACCGGCTCCGACGCCGTCGAGGCCGCCTCGGGACTCGTGGCATCGATGGCCGCGACCGTGGGCCGCTCCGCCGACTGACCGTCCCAGAACGGGCACGACTCGATCATGGCCGTTTTTCGGACTTTGCCGTCACGGTTTCGCGGTAGGCTCGTACCGATCGCCGGAGGTACGAACCATGACCAGATTCACGTCACCCGTCGCTTTCACCCTGACCGTCTCCGCCGCCGCGATGGGCGGCGACGAGGGAGTCCTGCTCAAGGCTTCCGATGCCAACTGCACCCGCGGACAGACCGCGGAGGTGCAGGTGAGGGCGACCACGATCGGACTGGTGGGGGGCTTCGGCTTCAACGCGGACCCCATCGGGTACGACGTCGACCTCGTCCGCTACGACGGGCCGATCTTCGAGACCAGCTGGCAGGGCTGGGACGACGCCCCGTCGTCGAACGCCCGGGTGGACGCCGTCTGCGTCTTCACGGAGGACCAGGTCGACCCCGGGGATCACAACCTCGTCACGCTGGAGATCCCCATCCCCGCGGACCTCGAGCCCGGCACGGTGATCCCGGTCGAGCTCACGAACATCCAGTTCTTCAACTACGACTTCTCGATCCCCAGCCTCGACCCGAGGAACGGCAGCATCAAGGTCTTCCGCACCGCGGACCTGGATGGATCAGGCAGCGTGGGCGCCGCCGATCTCGGGCTCCTCATCGCGGCCTGGGGCCCCATCACGAAGAAGACCGGAAACGAAGCCGACCTCGACGGCAGCGGGTCGGTCGACGGCGCCGATCTTGGAAGACTCATCGAACGCTGGGCGTCCGAGGGCTAGGCGCCAGACGCACCGTGCCACCGGGCCGGGCGGCGACCCCCGCCGATCCCCAACCATCCGGGTGAGCGAAGGCACAGTCCTTTCGGGGGTACAACCCGTGCACATCGAGACCGCCCGCCGTCCCCTCGGCGGGCGGTTCTTTGGGTTCCTCGCAACCGCCGGGCCACCAGGGGGCCGCAATCGCGTCGCCCCGAAGCGACCCCGACCGCCAACGATCCGATCGACGACCGGGAGGCCTCAGTACCGACGAAGCACACCCGTGACCACGCCCTGGATGCGGCAGTCGCGGACGATGATCGGCTCGAACTCCGGATTCGCGGGCTGCAGCCGGATCGTCCCATCCTGCTCGCGGAAGAAGGTCTTGAGTGTCGTCTCGCCGTCCGGAAGAAGGGCGACGACCCGTTCGCCGTTGCGAGCGGTCGACCGCTTCTCGACGATCACGTAGTCGCCATCGAAGATCCCCTCGTCACGCATCGATTCGCCCTCGACCTGCAACGCGAACATCTCCCCGTGGCGGCCGCGCCGGGGACCGAAGATCTCGCCGAGATGGAGCTCCTCGTGCGCCTCGCACTTCTCGATCGGGCGACCCGCGGCGATGCGGCCGGCCAGGCGAAACGCGAGCCCGTCCTCGCTCTCGTCAGCGACCACCGACAAAGAGCGAGCCTTGTTCGGCTCTCGAGACAGGGCGCCCTTCTCGACCAGTGCGCCGACGTGCTCGAACACGGTGACCTTGCTCACGCCGAGTTCGTCGGCGATCTCCTGCATGGTCGGGGAACAGCCCTGGCTCGAGCGATAGGTGCGAACGAAGTCCAGGACCTTGAGTTGCTTGGGAGTCAGATTCACGCGAACGCTCCAGGTGGGTGGGGAGGTTGCCGGGATGGGTTTCGATGATGCGGCGGCGGTGTTCGAGTGCCGCTTCCGCGCGAAGGCGGGCGACGGGGAGGGGCAGTGACACCGTGGCCCGGACCGTCGCCTCGGGGGCGACGCCGGCAGGCGCCGCCCCCGGCGAACGGAGCGGGGGATGTCCAGGCTCGATCGCGGCCGCCCTCGATCGACCGGCCGCGTCGAGGGCCGATCG
>JAYZBK010000096.1:0-4363 GCA_036339295.1 Planctomycetota bacterium | reverse complement strand
AGGGATGGGAGTTCCTCATCCGGAAGTCGTTCATCCTCGAGGACGAGCATCCCGACGGGTCCCGCCATCGGCACCCCATCAACAAGATCCTCGCCCGCAAGCCCGGCTGACCGGCGACCGACCGGCAGGTCGCCTCAGAAGAACGCGGAGACGCCCGTCAGCTCGCGTCCGAGGACGAGGCGGTGGATGTCCCGCGTGCCCTCGTAGGTGGCGACCGACTCGAGGTTGATCATGTGACGCATCACGCAGTGGTCGTCGAGGATGCCGACGCCTCCGAGCAGGTCCCGGCAGAGCCGGGCGACGATCTGGGCACTCTCGCACGCCGACGTCTTCGCGAGCGACACCTGCGGCCCGGTGCCGTCCCCGGCCTCCTTGAGCTCCGCGAGTCGATCCGCGATCGCCTGCATCTGCACGATGCGGATCCAGCACTCGCTCATCTTGTCGTGGGTGAGCTGGTAGTGGTCGAGGGTCTTCCCGAAGATCTCCCGGCCCGAGGCATGGCGCACCACGTCCTGGAGGCAGGCCTCGGCTGCGCCGATCACGCCCCACGCGATGCCGAACCGGGCCTGGTCGAGGCAGGTGAGCGGCGAGCGGAGGCCGCCGGTCCCCGGCAGGAGATCGTCCTCGGTCAGCGGCACGTTCTCGAGGTGGACCCTCGACGTGCGAGCGACCCTGAGGCTGTACTTGTTCTTGATGAGCTCGGCCTTGAAACCGGGCCGGTCGGTCGGCACCAGGAACCCACGGATCGCCCGGGCGCCCTCCGGGTCCTCGTCGAATCCCTCGGCCTTCGCCCAGACCACCGCCACGTCGGCGATGTCGGCGTTGCCGATCCACATCTTCCCGCCGGTCAGCGACCAGCCGTTCCCGTCCCGGCGGGCGGTCGTCACCATGCCTCCGGGGTTCGACCCGAAGCCCGGCTCGGTGAGGCCGAAGCAGCCCAGCGCCTCGCCCCCGCGCATGAGGGGAAGCCAGTGGTCCCGCTGGGCATCCGAACCGAAGAACCGGATGGCGTTCATCGCGAGCGAGCTCTGGACGCTCGCCATGGTCCGCAACCCGGAATCGCCGCGCTCGAGCTCCCGCATGATCACGCCGTTCGCCCGCGACGAGAGGCCCGCGCAGCCCCAGCCCTCGATGGTGGCGCCGAAGCATCCGATCTCGCCCATCTCCCGGACGAGGTCGACCGGGAAGTCGTGGCGGTCCCAGTAGTCGTTGACGACCGGGAGGAATCGGTCGGCGACGAACTCCCGCACCCGATCGCGAAGGGCGATCTCGTCGGGGTCGAGGCGGTCGTCGAAGCGATAGAGGTCGAGGTCGGGGGCGTCGAATGGCATGGTGGATGGGCTTTCGTCGGGATCGGGGGTATCGATGCACCCGGGAGGAAGCGAGGGGGGCCGGATCCCGTAGGATCGTCCTCGATCCATCGGCTCGGAGACTCCATGCACCCCACACGTCGCCTGCTCCTTCGACAGCTCGTCTTCCGGGGTGGTCGGGTGGCCCCGACGACGGCGGTCGTCTCGGCGACGCCGGACGGCCCGGTCGAGCTGGACTGGGGGTCGGTGGCCGAACGGGCCGGGCGATTCGGATCCGCCCTTCGCGGGCTCGGCTTCCGCGAGGGCGACCCGGTGGCCACCCTGGCCTTCAACGACCATCGTCACCTCGACGCCTATCTCGCGGTCCCCTGTCTCGGCGGACGGATCCACCCGGTCAACATCCGCTGGAACGACGACGAGATCGCCTCGGTCCTGGCCCGCACCCGGGATCGGTTCCTCGTGATCGACGCGACCCTCGCCGACCGGCTTCCTTCGATCCTCGAGCGATGCCCATGGATCGAGCATGTGGTGGGGCTCGGG
Organism: Planctomycetota bacterium; assembly: GCA_036339295.1. Classification (GTDB taxonomy): domain Bacteria; phylum Planctomycetota; class Phycisphaerae; order Phycisphaerales; family SM1A02. Next base: position 2,513 of record JAYZBK010000096.1, on the reverse strand, counting down.
ACGTGGCCCGACCGGGAGTCTCGAGTCCTCGACCACGAGGAGCTCGTGCGGGACGCCGCGCCTCTCGAGGCCTGGCCGGATCTCGACGAGGACCTGGGCATGGCGCTCTGCTCGACGAGCGGCACCACGGGCGGCCCCAAGACCGTGGAGTACACGCACCGGACGACCTGCCTCCAGACGATGGCCCTGGGCATGACCGATGCGCTCCGGCTGTCGGGGGCCGACACGGTCCTCGCGATCGTCCCGATGTTCCACGCCATGGGCTGGTGCCTCCCCTACGCCGCCGGCATGCTCGGCTCGCGTCTCGTCCTTCCCCACCGGGACCTCCGGGCCGAGTCGCTGCTCGACCTGGCGTCCCGGCACCGCGTGACGACCGCGGCCGCGGTCCCGACGATCTGGAACGAGGTGCTCCGCCTGCTGGACGCGCATCCGGGCCGGTGGGACGTCGCCTCGATCGACCGCATCGTCTCCGGCGGCGCCGCCCCGACCGCGTCGATGATCCGCGGATTCCAGGAACGCCACGACATCGAGGTCATCCACTCCTGGGGCATGACGGAGATCAACCCCGTCGGCACCATGTCGCCCGCGATCTCCACGACCGAGGAGGCCGCGATGTCGAGCGAGGAACGGGTGCGGCACCAGTCGGTCGCAGGCCGGCCCCTGCCGGGACTCGAGCTCGAGCTCGAGGACGACGACGGGAACGCCGTCCCCCACGACGGCACGTCGACCGGCCGGCTCCTGGTCTCGGGCTGGTGGGTCGCGGATCGCTACCTCTTCGACCATCCCGACGCCGATCGATTTCGCCCGGACGGGCGCCTCGAGACCGGCGATGTGGCGTCGATCGACGATCGCGACCGGATGGCGATCCGCGATCGCGAGAAGGACCTCGTCAAGTCGGGGGGCGAGTGGATCTCGAGCCTCGACCTCGACCGGGCGATCGGCGGGATGGCGGAGGTTCGCGAGGCCGCGGTCGTGGCCCGCCCGGACGAGCGATGGGGAGAACGACCCGTCGTGTTCATCGTTCCCGCCGACGGCGGGACGCCGACGCTCGAACGCGTCCGGGAGGCGCTGGCCGGGGAGTTCCTCCCGTGGCAGATGCCGGACGAGGTCCTCCTGCTCGACGCCATGCCCCTGACCTCGACCGGCAAGATCGACAAGAAGGCCCTTCGGGCCCGACTGCAGGGATGACCCGCGTCTCGCCCACCGGGAAATCTGCGATGATGCCGGGACCGGGATGAGCGACGTGTCGGATCAAGAGCCCTCCAACCCGAACCCCCGCCGACCCGGGATCTTCCGCGGGATGTGGATCCTCATGGCGGGCGATCGCCTCCGCTACGGGGTGGCGCTGGCCTCGCTCCTTGCCGCGGCCGGCATGCTCTACCTCGTGCCGCTCGTCCCGCAGGCGGTGATCGACGTCGTCCTCCAGGAGAACGGGGAGGAGACCTCCGCGATCTCGCGGACCCTGATCGATCTCCTCGGAGGCCGCGAGAGGGTCGGCGCGAATCTCTGGATCCCGCTCCTGCTCATCGCCGCCGTCGCACTCGTCGCGGGCCTGTTCACCTACGGTCGGCAGCGGTGGTCCGCGATCGCGAGCCAGAACACGGCTCGCCGCATCCGCGACCGACTCCAGGACCGGATCCAGCGACTCGATCTCCGCGCCTACGACCGGCTGGATCGCGGCGATCTCCTCCAGCGGTGCACCAGCGACGTCGACACCGCGCAGGTCTTCCTCTCGACGCAGGTCGTCGAGGTCGGGCGGGCGATCGTGATGCTCGCCGTCGCGATCCCCCTGATGTTCGCCCTGAACTGGCGGATGGCCGTCGCGGCGGTGTGGCTGCTCCCGGTGATCGTGGGGTTCTCCTTCTTCTACTTCCGACGCGTCCGGGCGCTCTTCAAGGAGAAGGACGAGGCCGAGGGCCGACTCACCGCGGCGGTCAACGACAACCTCGTCGGGATCCGGGTGGTCCGGGCCTTCAACCGCCAGGACCACGAGATCGAGCGATTCCGCCCCCGCAACGACGAACATCGCCGGCTCGACGCGAACCTCTACTCGATGTTCGCGTCGTTCTGGTCGCTCAGCGACCTTCTCTGCTTCATGCAGCAGGCCTCCGTCGTGATCGTCGGCGCGCTCCTGGTCGCCTCGACGAATCCCGACCAGCGGATCCTCGTCGGCGAGTTCTACTTCTTCTTCGCCGCGGTCGGCATGTACCTCTGGCCCGTCCGCATGGCGGGACGCATCGTCGCGGAGTTCGGGAAGGCGACCGTCGCGATCGACCGCATCGAGGAGATCCTCGAACTTCCGATCGAGACCGACGAGGAGGCGACGGGGACGAGCGGATCCGGGGGCGCGATCGCCTTCCGCGACATCGAGTTCGCGTACGCCCCCGACCACCCGGTGCTGCGCGGCATCGACCTGGAGATCGCCGAGGGCGAGACGGTCGCGTTCGTGGGCCCCTCCGGCTGCGGGAAGTCGACCCTGATCCACCTCCTGCTCCGGTTCTACGAGCCGGACC
>JAYZBK010000095.1:0-5109 GCA_036339295.1 Planctomycetota bacterium | reverse complement strand
CGGACCGGAACTTCCGGGCTTCGACGGATCGGCGAAGCCATTCGTCGAGGGGCTCCAGACGGTCGGAATCGAGCCGCAGGACGAAGAACGCAAGATCTTCGACCTTCGCGAGGCGATCGTGATCGACGAGGGCGATGCGATGATCGCGGCGATCCCCCACGACGCCCCCGGCATGCGCGTGGTCTTCGATCTCGACTATCCGGCCTACAACGACCGGCTGCCCCGACAGGTCTTCACCTGGGACACCGCCGAGGGCGACTACGCGCACGAGGTCGGTCCGTGTCGGACGTTCAGTCTCGAGCACGAGGCCCGCGCGATGTGGGAACGCGGCATCGGTCGGCACCTGACGCCGAAGGACGTCCTGGTCATCGGCGAGGAGGGCCCGATCGACAACGCCTACCGATTCGACGACGAACCGGTGCGTCACAAGGTGCTGGACGCCCTGGGCGACCTCTACCTCATCGGCTGTCCCGTCCGGTGCCGAGTCGTCGCCCACCGCTCCGGCCACGGACTGAATCGAAGACTCGGTCTGGCGATTCGCGAGCAGATGGCGGCCGTCGATCGCCGAACCACCCTGCTCCACGGCCGGGTGATGGACATCCGCTCGATCCAACGCACGCTGCCCCATCGGTATCCGATGCTACTGGTGGACCGCGTGGTCGAGATGGATGGCGACCGCCGGGCGGTCGGCGTGAAGAACGTGACCATGAACGAGCACTTCTTCCAGGGTCACTACCCGGGAACCCCGATCATGCCCGGCGTCCTGATTATCGAGGCGATGGCCCAGCTCGGTGGCCTGCTTCTGAGCCAGAGGCTGGAGCACACCGGCAAGATCGCGGTGCTGCTCAGTCTCGACAAGGTCAAGCTGCGAAAGCCCGTCGGCCCGGGGGACCAACTCGTCCTGGAGGCGGAGAACGTTCGGGCCAGCCCTCGGCTCGGACACGTGCGATGCCGGGCGATGGTGGACGACAAGATCGCGGCGGAAGCGGACATCAAGTTCATGCTGGTCGATGCCGAGGCCGACCACGCCTGACGGATCCTGGGCGAATCGTCGTCCTATAATCGCTTCGATGCGTCGGGATCCGGACAACGGGGTGCCATGATTGCCACGGCGGCCGCGAAGCGGACTGGATTTCGACCTCGGCCGAGCCGATGACCCCTTCGTTATCCCCCCTTCTCCTCCATCTCCTTCCACCGGACCGACCCTCATGCGCGTCCTGCTCGACGACCAACCCTGCTCCACCGAAGTCACCACCATCGGCGAGGCCGTAGCCGCCGCCGCGGACGCCGCGGAACAGGCCGGACGTCTGGTGGTGGAGGTGCGGGTCGACGGAACGCCCCTGTCGGAGGAAGAGCTCCAGGAGCACGGTCGCCTGGAGGCGAGCGCGGACGAGGTCCAGCTCCTGACCACCACCATGAACGCCCTGCTGGAAGAGACCTTCGCACACGCCGCCGAGGCCCTGGTCGAGGCCGATGCGATTCAACAGCAGGCGGCGGAGCAGATGCAGGCCGGGAATCCCTCGGAAGGGATGCAACGCCTGCTCGAGGCACTGGAGATCTGGGGCGGCATTCGCGATGCCGTGGTCAAGGGGCTCGCCCTGGCCGACATCTCGCCGGAGGAGATCCGGATCGAGGAGGTCGGCCTTCCCGATGCGATCGGGGGTCTCCAGATCCGGCTCGAAGCGCTCAAGGCCGCGATGGTCGCCGAGGACGTCGCGGCGACTTGCGACTGTCTCCTCTACGATCTCCCCGAGTCGACCCGCGAGTGGACCACCATCCTCGGTGGACTCGCGAAGCGATTCGGCGACGCCTGACCCGTCTCCCGACCGCCGAGCCCCCCGCCCGAGATCCTCCATGCCCGCCAAGACCAAGACCGCCCACATCGAATCGAAGCTCGATGCCGCCGAGAAGGCGATGAAGTCCTCCTCCTGGTTCCTGGCGGAACGAGAGGCCCTCGCCGCACTGGACGCCGCCATCTCGGCCGGCATCCACGACCTCGCGGCCGACGCGACGCTGCCCCTCCAGGAGGCGAGGCGACAACGGACCATCCTCGCGATCGACGCCTCCGACGGCGTGCCGAAGATCGTCGAGGCGGTCGAACAGGAACTGGAGACCGTGGAGCCCGGCGTGCATCTGCTCGTACCTCACGCAGTGGCGGCCGACGCTCGTCGCATGCGGGTCGCGGCCCAGCAGACCGAAGTTCCCCTGCTCGCGGTCTGTCGCGAACCCGACACCCGGATGGGCGAAGTGCCGATCGTGGCGATCGGCGAGGTCACGGTCCGGGCCTACGTCGCACCGCCGGAGAATCCCGAGGCGCCCGGACTCGACTGGGTCCTCGCGGCCCACGACGCCCTCGGCGACGCCGCGATCGCCCGCATCGATCCGGCGATCGACGGCACCCAGAAGATCGAGGCCCTGCGAAACGCCCTCGAGTCCGTACCCGAGCACGAGCGACTCCATCAGGCCCTCGCGGCCGCGCTGCGCGAGGCCGCCGGCTGAGCACGTCGGCTCAGCTCCAGGAGAGCCCCTCGGGCAGGCGATTGACGTTCACGACGCCCGATTCCTCGACGATGACCAGATCCTCGACCCGGACTCCGCCGTACCGCGGGTCGTAGACCCCGGGCTCGATGGTCAGGGCATCCCCCACCACCAGATTCGGACTTCCGCCCGACGGCGCGAGGTCGAGCAACGGGGCCTCGTGCACGTCGAGTCCGAGGCCGTGTCCGGTGCCGTGGACCATTCGCCCGATCGGCCTCTCGCCCGGTTCCGGAAGGCCGACGCCGAACCCATGGGCTTGGACGATTCCAATCGCCGCCTCGTGCACGGACTGGGCCGAGACTCCCGCCCGAGTCGCCTCGATCGCCGCCCGCTTCGCCTCGACCACCGCGGCATGCATCGCCGCCACCTCGCCCGGGATCTCGCCGTGCACGACCGTCCGCGTGCAGTCGCCGTTGTACAGGGTCCGGGGATCGCGGGGAAAGACGTCGACGATGACGGGCTCGCCGGTACGCAGCGGTCCCGTGCCATGATCGTGGCAATCCGCGCCGACCGGCCCTCCGGCGACGATCGCGGGCCGAGGCGAGAACCCCAGTTCGATCAGATGGCCGTCGATCAGAGCCCGTACCCGCTCGCTGGTGAGTACGTCGCCGTCCTGCCGAAGCGTGCCGTCGGACGCGACGTCGGCCTCGGCGATCAGCTCGCAGGCCCGGCGAATCGCCGATTCGGTCGCGGCCTGGGCGGCGGAAAGTGCGGCGATCTCCTCCTCGTCCTTGCCGCGTCGATCCGTCACGCCGAGCGTACGATCGCAGGAGACGCCGATTCCACGATCACGCATGCACTCGGCGAACAGGACGGGAAGGTCGCGGTGGACACGAACCTCCTCGAACCCGCGATCGACCAGGAATTCGGCCAGAGCCTCGGCGGTCGCCTCCATCCGATCGGACGAGAGCCCGGCGGCGGGGGTGTGATCGGCGGGACAGGAGACCGAGGCGGCCCGGGCCGAGCGTCGAGCCCGGTCCAGCTCGATGTCGCGCACGATCAGATGCGATCCGTCCTCGCCATCGTGACACCAACCGATCCAGGCGGCGGGATCGCCGACGGCGAAGCGGATCCGGTGATAGAGCGACATGTCCCACGCCGGGATGCCGGCGAGAACGACTGCCGTACGTACGTTCGTTTGTTCGGACACGGAGCACTCCTCGGTCGTGCGATCGCCGCGCGGGGTTGTGCCCCGGGCCTCGGTACGCCATGCTATCCACCGACGACCGGACGACGTGTCCGGTCTCCGACCGATCCTCCTCTTCTTCGGGAGTACTCGATGATCCGTCCCACCCGCGCCGCCTTCGCCGCCACCACCGCGATCCTGACCCTCGCCACCATCGGCGGCTGCGCCTCCCACACGTCCAACACCCAGCTCGAGGGGACCTGGCAGGGCCGGGCCGCCGCGGACGAGCGTCCCTTCACCTTCGGTTCGGTCACCTTCGCCGACGACGGTACCTACACCGCCGAAGCCAAGTACGGCGACACGACCCGGGTTCAGACCGGTCGATTCGTGGTGACCGACGACGGGGTCGTCCTCGACGGTACCCGGACCTACGATCTCGGCTTCGAGAACGAAGCCGTGATCTTCACGGATCCCACCACCGGCAACTCGATGACCCTCGACCGCTTCCGTTGATCGAGACTCGCGCAGAGCGCAGAAGAACGGCATGGGATCCTGGCGACCCCATGCCGTTCTTCGACTCAGAAAAACCTTGGAAGCTCAGCCGCGTCGTCGACGCGCTCCGCAGAGACCGCCGATGGCGAGAAGAGCCAGGGCACCGGGCGCGGGCGCCAGGTTGGCCTCGACCCACCCCACGGTTTCGTCGAAGTCTTGGTCGTCCATACCGAGGTTGAAGACGATCCAGAACGATTCGCTCGAGATCATCCCGTCCATCTGGGCGGTGAACTCGAGGAGGTAGGAACCGCTCGGAGCACCCGAATCGATCGTGAAGATCGGGTGGTAGTCGTAGTCCTCGATCACGAGGAAGTCGAGCAGTCCACCAGTGGTGGAGTTGACAGAGGTCGGGCCGTAGTCGATCTGGATCGAACTCGAGCTCGAGGAGAATCCGTCGCCGTTCCAGTAGCCGAGCCCCGAGGCGAGGTTCAACTGAAGCGTCGAGCCGAGCTCGAAGTTGACGTCCTCGGCCACGCCGCCCACTCCGGGCTCGTCGATCGAGAACGGGAACTCGTCGTCTTCACCGAAGTGGGCCTCGTAGACCCGAAGGCTGTCGAGCGCCATCGACTCGCTGTCGTGGTCCCAGCCGCCGCTCTGAAGCGTGCCGCCGTTGTTCCAGATGCCGATGTCGTAGTGCTCCTCTTCGCCTTTTTCGTCGGCCAGGGCGACCGAACCGGTCGCGATCGACGCAACGCCGGCGAGGATGGTGAGCGATCTGAGATTGCTTTTTCGAAGATTCACAACTGTTCTCCTGTCTGGAAAGGGAATGTTTCCCTGGATCAACGGGAACATCGATCCAGGGACTGGGAAGAATCATTCGGGGCACGGGCCCCAAAGGGAAAGAATGAGGCCGACATCGGCCCCGGTGATGAAACCGTCGCCATTGAGATCGA
>JAYZBK010000094.1:0-27516 GCA_036339295.1 Planctomycetota bacterium | reverse complement strand
AGCGGCTCGGGAAGGTCGCGGACAGCCACGGCACCGTCCTGATCACCGGCGAGAGCGGGACCGGCAAGGAGGTCGCCGCGCGACTCATCCACGAGTCGAGTCCGCGACGCGACGGTCCGTTCCTCGCGATCAACTGCGCGGCCCTCTCCGTCAGCCTCCTCGAGAGCGAGCTCTTCGGGCACGAGAAGGGGGCCTTCACCGGCGCCGACAAGCTCCGGAAGGGGCGGTTCGAGCTGGCCGACGGAGGGACGCTGCTGCTCGACGAGATCAGCGAGATCCCGCCGGAACTCCAGGCGAAGCTCCTTCGAGTCCTCCAGGAGCGGACCTTCGAGCGGGTCGGGTCGAGCCAGACCCGGACCGTCGACGTGAGGGTCATCGCCACCACGAACCGGGATCTCGAATCCGAGGTCGACGCCGGACGCTTCCGTGGCGACCTCTTCTTCCGACTGAACGTCCTGCCCATCGAGATGCCGTCGCTCCGCGATCGCACGGAGGACATCCCGCTCCTCGCCGAGCACTTCCTCTCGGCGGTGGGGGCTCGGGAGGGCCGGAATCCCCGGCGGTTCGACGAGTCGGCACTCCAGGTGCTCTCGGCCTACGCATGGCCGGGCAACGTGCGGGAACTCCAGAACATCTGCGAGCGGGCGGCCGTGCTCGCGTCGGCCGACGAGATCCCGGGGGAGCTGCTGGCTCCCTGGCTGCCGGCGATCGATGCCGGCACGACCTCGGCGGCGAACACCGGTGGCGTCCAGATCGAGCTCGCCGGTGGGGCGATCGAATCCAAGCCCACGCCCACGGCCGAGGGGGCGGATCTCGCGACCGGGACGGAGCGATGGCTCGCCTGCGACGGCACGCTGACCCTCGCGGACATCGAACGCGAGACGATCGTGGCGACGCTTCGGCGGAACGGCGGACATCGCCAGAAGTCCGCGCGTGCCCTCGGCATCGGGGTGCGGACGCTCGGGTTGAAGCTCAAGAAGTGGAAGGAAGAGGCCGTGGTCGAAGCGGATCTCTGATCGACGTTCGAGGAAGGGCGGCGGGCAGGTCGTGCGCGGAGGATCGCGCAGGTCCCGCCGACCCGGCGCAGGTCTTGCCTACCGGAGGATCCCGGCATGCTTGAAGGTGGAATCTCGAACTCGGGTGCCATCCCGTACCTGAAGCGGATGATGCAGTTCTCCTGGCAGCGGAATGCGCTGCTGGCGGATGCCGCCGCCAACATCGACGACCCCGACTACCGCCGCAGGGACGTACCGGTCGCGGAGTTCCAGGAGGCCATGAAGTCCGCCTGGGAACGCGAGAACCGGCTCCCGACGGCGGCTCGGATGCCCCCGCTCGGGGGTGGCCACGGCCCGTTCGCCGACACGGAGGGGATTCGCTTCACCGCGGACGGCATCCGGCTGGACCCGGCCGAGCGGAACGATTTCGTCCAGCACGACGGAAACGACCGGAATCTGGAACGCGTCATGCAGGACCTTGCGGAGAACGCCCTCGCGTTCCGGCTCGCCAGCGAGCTCTTCCGCAAGGAGCACGACATCCTTCGCTCGGCGATTCGCGAGCGACCCTGACCCGTCGGGGGTTCTCCCCTCGGAGCCTTGATCATGGCCATCTACGGCGCCTTCGACATCTCGGGAAGCGGACTCCTGGCCCAGCGGACGCGCATGGACGCCATCAGTGCGAACCTCGCGAACCGGACGACCCCCGGGTTCGAGGCGATCGAGGTCCGCTTCGCCCCCGGCGACCCCCGGAACCAGAGCGATCTCGGCGTCCATGTCGCCTCGATCGACCGCGTCGCCAGCTTCAGCGGTGAGTTCGTGCAGCTCCCGGCGTCCGATCGAGGCTCGAAGGCCGACCTCGCGGACGGCATCGAGGACGGACGGGCGCCGCTGCCGAGCATCAGCTACGAGAAGTCGATGGTCGACGGCATCGAGGCGCTCCGCGCCTACGAGGCGAACATTCAGGCCATCGACACCACCCGGTCGATGATTGACTCGGCGATTCGTGTTCTCGCCTGACCCCTTGACGGATTGAACCACCCATGAGCGATCCACTCGGACCACTCAGCCAGCTCGGCAGCCAGGGACTCGGACGGGTCCAGGGCCCCAAGATCATGCCCCCCGCGTCCGACGCGGCCCAGGGGGCGGGTGGGGACTTCAAGTCGGCCCTCCTCCAGCAGATCGAGCAGGTCAACCAGCTGCAGCAGGATGCGGAGCAGGCCAAGATCGGCGCCGCCACGGGCGAGGCGTCGCTCGAGGAGGTCATCACGGCGACGGAGACCGCGGACACCGCCTTCCGCATGCTCCTCGCGGTTCGCAACAAGCTCGTCGACGCCTACGACGAGGTGAAGAACATCCGCGTCTGACCTTCTGCCGCCGGTCGGTGCCGGCGGTGAAAGGAATGACGGGGCCCCTCGCTTGTCAGGACGACGCGCGAGGGCATGGACGCCCCGGGACGCCTAGTTCACGACGGACGGCATGGAGGCCTTCCCCGTGGTCGAGAGACTTCGAGAATCAACCAAGGACGTGGTCGCCCGGATCGGTGCGATGGACGCTTCGGCCCGACTCCTCGTCGGGTCGATCGCGATCATCCTCGTGATGGGCCTCTTCCTCGTGTCGCAGTACGCCGCCAGCCCCGCGATGGCCACCATCCGGGTCAATCCGGAGGACAAGGCGGTCGCGATCCAGACCATCGTCGGCCTCGGGTACGAGGCCGAGGACGGCGGCGCGGCCGATCTCGTCCAGGTGAACGCCTCGAATCGGGCGGCGATCGTGGGACTCCTCGAGAACGAGGGGTACGTCGCCGCCGCGGACCAGGACGATCCGCTTCCCGAACAGGGCAGCATGATGTCCCAGGCCCAGCGGGAGTCGCTCCAGAAGGAGGTCCAGAAGCGCGAGGCCGAGAAGTCGATCCGGATGATCCGGGGCGTCGACGCGGTGAACATCGTCTTCAACCCCGGCGATCGGACGTGGCGCGTCATCAAGGGCGCACGGCCGGCGACCGCGAGCGTCACCGTCACCCCCAAGGCCGCCACCCGCTTCGATCGGGCCATGGCGGAGCGGGTCGCCATGGTGGCGGCCAACGGCCTCGGCATCGATCTCCAGCACGTGACCGTCGTCGATGCCCTGAACTCCTCGAGCTTCGACTTCGGCGAGGAGGGGGGCGGGAGCCGTCGCGACTACTTCGACGTGACGCGAACCTGGCAGTCGAAGATCGAGGGCGACCTCCTCGACTTCGTCCGTCCGGTCTTCCCGCAGGCCTCGGTCGCCGTGAACGTCAACCTCCTGCTGGCGGACATCGTCGAGGTCGAGACCGATCCCGGCAAGCCCGTCTCCGGCGACACCTTCATCGAGTCCGACGAGACGTCCACCCCGGTGCGGTCCGCCTCCGGCGGCCAGCCGGGCTTCTCCAGCAACAGCGGAGTCGCCGGCGCGAACTCCCCCGTGGCGCTCGGGGCCGCCGGCTCGGCCAACAACGCGACGCGGGAGTCGGAACGCCGCATCAAGGACCTCCGGTTCCCCTACAGCACGACCACCACCGACGAGCTCGCGAACTTCCCGGTGAAGGTCGCCGCCTCGCTCATCATTCCCGAGCAGGACGTGGTCCGGCAGATCCGGACGAGGCTCGGCGAGGACGCCGAGATCGGCCGGGAAGAGATCTCGGCCCGGGTGGCCGAGATCGAGAAGGAGTACCTCGGCCTCCTCGGCCCCCTCGTGGACAGCTCCGGCTTCCGCGACGGCAGCGTGGGCGAGGTCAACGTGGCCGTCCTTCCCTACGCCGACTGGATCTCGCCCGAGGAACTCGAGGCGGCCCAGGCGGTGGACACGGGCATCGGCGCCACGATCGGAAGCATGGCCTCGGGAGACATGGGGGCGGCGGTGAAGAACGCCGGCCTCGTCGGGCTCGCTCTCCTCTCGCTCGCCATGATGTTCATGATGGTCCGCCGCAGCGGCAACGCCGCCCCTCTGCCGACCGCGGAGGAGCTCGCCGGCGTTCCCCCCGTCCTCGAGGACGACCGCACCGACGTGGTGGGCGAGGCCGACGAGGCCACCCCGGCCCTCGTGGGCCTCGAGCTCGACGACGAGGACCTTCGCCGCCGGCAGATGCTGGACCAGTTGAACCAGTTGATCAAGAAGGAACCCGCCGAGGTCGCCCAGCTGCTTCGTCGCTGGATGCGCACCGAGGCGTAAGCGACCTTGGATCGATCCAACGTCCCGAGAGGCGTGGGATCGCGGGATCACCCAGTCCTCCGTCCGGAGTCATCGAACCCCATGAGCATTCGCCCAGGCCAGAAGCTTCCGGAATCGGTCGCGGAACTCGACGGAGTGGCCCGCAGCGCGATCCTGCTGCTCCTGCTGGACCCGGATGCCGCCGGTTCGATCCTCCGGGAGCTTCCGACCGAGGCGGTCGAGGAGGTCACGAGGGCGCTGGCATCGCTGGGGGACGTCCCCCGCAACCTGGGCGAGGGCATCGTCTCGGAGTTCTACGGCCTCGCCATGTCGCAGGGCTGGGCGCACGAGGGCGGGCTGGACTTCGCGAAGCGACTCATCAAGAACTCGCTCGACGGCGGCGAGGCCGATCGGGTGATCGCCCAGATCCAGACGCAGGTGCAGCGGACGCCGTTCGCCTTCCTCCAGAAGGCCGAGACCGACAACCTGCTGACCTTCATCCAGGACGAGCACCCGCAGACCATCGCCCTCATCGTCAGCCACCTCCCGCACCACAAGGCCTCCGAGGTCCTCGGGGGGCTTCCGGAGGAACGGCAGATCGAGGTCGTCCGGCGCGTCGCGAACATGGAGCAGACGAATCCCGAGGTGATCCGCGAGGTGGAGCAGGGGCTCGAGTCGCGGCTCAGCACCATGATCATGCACTCGAGCGAGAAGGTCGGCGGCGTCAACACCGTGGCGGAGATCCTCAACCTCTGCGACCGGAACACCGAGAAGTCGATCATGGAGGGCGTCGAGAGCGAGGATCCCGACCTGGTGGAGGAGATCCGGCGCCTCATGTTCGTCTTCGAGGACATCAGGATGCTCGACGACAAGTCGATCCAGCGCCTGATGAAGGACATCGACAACGGCGAGGTCGCCCTCGCCCTCAAGATGGCGTCGGAGGAACTGAAGGACAAGTTCCTCTCCAACGTCTCGACCCGCGGTGCCGAGGTCATCCGCGAGGACATGGAATTCATGGGGCCCGTCCGCGTCAGCGACGTCGAGGCGGCCCAGCAGCGAATCGTCGACATCGTCCGGCGACTCGAGGACTCGGGCGAGATCGTCATCACCGGTCGCGGTGGTGGCGGCGACGTCGTCGTGTGAGCCCGCGGAGACACCGGTGCCGCTGATCAAGAACATCCGAGCCAACGAACTCGTCGGGAACGCGGTGGTCATGAACCTCGCCGACGTCCGTCGCGAGGCCGATCGCATGATCGAGGAGGCGCAGGCCGAGGCGGACAGGATCCGGGCGGAAGCCCGGGCGGAGGCCGAGGTGCTGGTCGCCGGAGCCGCGGAACGCGGGCACGCCGAGGGCTACGCGCGGGGGGAGATGGAGGGACTGGAGAGCGGACGGACCGCCGGACGGGCGGAGGGGGCCGCTTCCGCCGAGGAGGCCCATTCGACGCAGCTCGCGGCGATCTGCCAGGGCTGGTCGGAGTCGCTCGAGTCGATCCGGGCCGCCCGCGAGGGACTCCGCGAGGAGGCTCGCCGCGACCTGCTTCGGCTCGCGATCGCGATCTCCGAACGCGTGCTGGGCCGGCTCCCGGCCCACGACCCGACGCTCGTCGTCGGACAGGTCGATGCGGCGATCGAGATGCTCGCCGGCGCGACCCGACTTCGGATCCGGATCAACCCGGACGACCTCTCGATCGTCGAGCGTCACCTGGGCGATGCCGCCCGCGCGATCGCGGACGCGTCCGACATCGACCTGTCCCTCGAGACGGATCCGGCGGTCCTTCCCGGCGGATGCGTCGTCTCCGCCGGGGACGGCGAGATCGACGCCCGCCTCGATGCCCAGATGGGTCGCATCGTGCGGGGCCTCTTCCCCGAGCTCGTCGACGACGTCGAGGACGCCCCGGTGGCCGAAGGGCCGGCGGAGGCCGGCGAAGGCGATGGTCCCTCCGGGGAGGTGCCGGGATGACGACCTTCGCACGCAGCGTCGATGCCCTCGAGCGCATGGAGACCCGGGTGATCAACGGCACCGTGGACTCGGTCCGGGGACTCACCGTCTACGTGCGCCGGCTTCGAGTGCCGATCGGTTCGGTCGTGCGGATCGACGGGGGTTCGCGACAGCGCGAGTCGCTGCTCGGGGAGGTCATCGGATTCGATCGCTCGCGGGCGATCGTGATGCTGCTCGGTGGTTCGAGCGGCACGGCGCCGGGCGATCGCGTGCACCTCGAACGGGTCAGCGACTCGATCATGGTCGGCGATTCCTGGCTTGGTCGCGTCCTCGACGGCCTCGGCCGCCCGATCGACGGCGGACCCCAGCCTTCCGGGCTGGAGAGTCGCCTGCTCTTCCCCCCGGTGGTGAACCCGATGTCTCGGGGCATGGTCGACCAGCCGCTCGCCACCGGCGTCCGGGCCATCGACGGGATGACCACGCTCGGCAAGGGCCAGCGGATCGGGATCTTCGCCGGTCCCGGCGTCGGCAAGAGCACCCTCATGGCTTCGATCGCCCGCGGCACGGAGGCGGACGTCAACGTGATCGCCCTCGTCGGGGAGCGAGGTCGCGAGGTCAAGGAGTTCATCGTCGACGCCCTCGGAGACGAAGGCCTGGCTCGATCCGTCGTCGTGGTGGCCACCGGCGACGAGAGCCCGCTCCTTCGCGTCCGGGCCATGGCCGCGGCGATCACCGCGGCCGAGTACTTCCGCGACCGCGGCCGCGACGTCATGCTGATGGTGGACTCCATCACCCGATTCGCCCAGGCCCAGCGACAGATCGGGCTGGCGGCGGGTGAACAGCCCGCGACCAAGGGCTACACCCCGAGCGTCTTCTCGCTGCTGCCCCAGCTGCTCGAGCGAGCGGGCGGGCTGGAGGGAGGCGGCTCGATCACCGGCATCTACACCGTGCTGGTGGAGGGAGACGACCTGACCGAACCCGTCGCCGACGCGGCGAAGGGGATCCTCGACGGGCACGTCGTCCTCAGCCGGCGTCTCGCCGGACGAGGGCACTTCCCGGCCATCGACCCGCTCGAATCGGTGTCCCGGCTCGCCGACCAGGTGTCGGACCCGAATCACGTCACGGCCCGGCGGCGGCTCGTCGAGCTGCTGGCCGCCCACCGGGAGAGCGAGGAGCTCATCAACATCGGTGCGTACGCCCAGGGCTCCAATCCGGTGACCGACGTCGCCATCGGACTCAAGCCGGCGATCGACGCCTTCCTTCGGCAGGACCGCGACGAGCGGACCGACTTCCCACTCACCTGCCGCGCGCTCTGCGAGCTCGCGGCCGAGAGCGAGAGACAGCGGCAGGCGTCGTCGTCCTGACCCCGGACGCCCTCGCCCCGCGGACCACCCATGCCACGATTCACCTTCAAGCTCCAGCCCCTTCTCGACGCCCGGCAGCGGGTCGAGGACGCGCGGCGCCGCGACGTGGCGGTGCTCGAGGCGGAACGCGGGAGGATCGAGGACTCCATCCGGCGGCGACAGGCTTCGATCGTCGAGTCGAGGAGCGAGGCCCGCGACGGTCTCGTGGGCGAGGTTCGACCGCACGAGCTGCGGTCCGCGGCGAATGCGTCGATGGCGCTCATGCGCGATGCGCAGCGTTCGGTCCTCGAGCTCGCGGGCGTCCATCGGCGACTCGAGGCCGCCCGAAGCGTCCTCGCCGAGGCGGCGAAGGAACGTCGGGCGATCGAACTACTGCGGGAGCGTCGCGAGGAGGCGTGGCGGGAGGGACTCTCCCGCCGGGAGCAGGCCGACCTCGACGAGATCGCCAACGTGGTCGGGGCCGAGCGGGCCCGGGCCGCGGGGCCCCGTGAACCATCGCAGGAGGATGCATGATGCGAACGATCCTGACCACCCTTGGTTTCCTGGCCGTCGTCAATCTGCTGGCGATCCTCGTCTGCATCGGCTGGTTGCAGCAGTCCGGGCGACTCGATCGGGATCGGATCGAACGGGTCCGAACCATCTTCGAGCTTCCGGTCGCGGAGGAGGCGGCCCTGGCCGAGGCCGCGGCCGAGGAGGAGGCTCGCGCGGTGGCGGCGAGCGAGGAGGAGACCAGTCGCTGGAGCGCAATCGCGCTGACCAGCCTCGCCCCGGTCGACGCGGCCGAACGCATCCGGGATCTCGGCGACGAGATCGCGACCGGCCTGAACCGCGATGCCGACGCGATCGTGGCGAGGATCGACGCGCACTACCGCGACCGCGCGGCGCAACTCCAGCTGCGCGAGCGGACGCTCGCGGCGCGGGAGGCCCGCTTCGAGGAGATCCAGGGTCGTTCCGCCGACACCGAGTTCGCCCAGACCGTGACCGATCTCGAGGAGATGAAGCTCGACACCGCGTTCGGGATCCTCGACACCTGGATCCGGGAGTCGAAGGAGGCACGGCAGGCCGCGGCCGGCGTCGCCGATCCCGAGGCCGCCCGTCGCCATTCGGATCTCGCCCGGGATCGCTGGGAGCTCGTGGTGGACCTGCTCGCCTCGGTCGACTCCGGCCGACGGTCGGACATCCTCGGGGAGCTCGTCGACCTGGGGAAGGCCGATGTGGCAGCGGATTTGCAACTGGCACTCCGTGACCGGACCGCGACCGCGGTCACCGGAACGGAGTCCGACGATGCCCAGCCCGCTTCAAGCCAAGCTCTTCGCCCCGGGAATCGACCAGAACGTGTCCCGGGCGGGGTCAACTCGCCCGTCGACGCCTGACGGCTCGCCCTTCGCCTCCAGCCTCGCCGAGGCTGGACGCGCGGATACCGCCGACGCATCGCGCGGAAACCGCGCCGTCCGATCGGAGGAACGGCACGCCGATCCTCGAGAGGCCGTCCGGGCCGAGGACCGCACCATCGTCGAGGATGCGGGTTCGCGGGGAACCACCGCCACGGCCGCTCCCGTCGAGGATGGGCGAGGCTCCCAATCGGAGCCCAAGTCGGAGCCGGGATCGAATCCCGAGTCGAGCGAGTCGCCGATCCCGGTCGACGAGGCTCCTCCCGTCGAGACGCCGGTCTCCTTCGACGGTGCGACCGCGTTCTCGCCGGCGACCGACGTCGCGGTCACCGGTGTCATCCCCGTCGAGTCCGCCGCCCCGACCGAGACGACCAGGCCGATCGATGGTGGGCCGGTGGTGGAGGTCGCCATCGCCGCTGGATCCGGCCGGGAAGCCGCTTCCGGCATCGATGGTGCGTCTCGACCGACGGAGGACGTGGCTTCGATCACGACCCCACGGACGGAGCCCGGCCCGGAACCTGCCCGATTCGTGGAAGGCGTCGCCACCGAGCGGCGAGCCGCTGGTCCCGAGTCGGCCGTACGGGGCGCTTCGATCGAGTCCCCCGCGATCCAGCCTGCCGGAAACGGCGTGGCATCGCTCGAAGTGGATCCCGCCCGAGGGCCGAACGGATCGTCCTTCCAGGCGTCGACCAACGTCGACGCCTCGAGGACCGTGACCCGGCCGGGCGCGGGCGGCCTCGAGGGAGGGCGCATCGAGGTCTCGGGCATGAAGTCGGTCGAGTCGTCCGCGACCAGCGGACAGGTTCCCGCCGCCGCCGACACCAACGAGCGGCGATCGGCCGAGCGGGGCGATCGCTTCGATCGTCCTCCGGCGGTCGAGCGGGCCCGGCAGCTCAACGATCGGATCCGAGGCGGACAGGCCGGAGGCCACGTTCCCGACGGGGCGGCGAACCCGGCGGTCGGGGTGTCCCCGTCGGCCGGCTCGAATCGCCCGGGTTCCCCGGTCGCGCAGACCATGCCGACGTCCACGGCCACTCCTGCGCCCACGGGGGAGGGAGAGGGGCCGGAGAGGACGGTCTCGGGCGTCGGTCGCGGCCTCGAGACGCTGGTCCGGCAGCGGGGCGGAAACCTCACGATGCGGCTCGATCCGCCCTCCCTCGGCCAGCTGAAGGTCGAGATGCGGATGGAAGGTGGTCGGGTCGCCGTTCTCCTGACGGCCGCCAGCGACTCGGCACGCTCGTTGCTTGGAGACAACCTGGGATCACTCAGGCAGGCACTCGAGGATCGGGGCCTTGCCGTGGACCGGCTCGTGGTCGAGACCTCGACCCGGACCTCCGAGGGTTCCCAGGGCTCGCGATCGGAGCATCGCGGGGACGGGCAGGACGCCCGCGGCGGGCAGGACACCGCCGGTCGGCAGGATGCCGGCGACGGCCGCAGTCGAGGCCGACGCGAGGATGCGTCGGGACGACGGCCCGACACGTCGCGACCGGAGGTCGCGGACTTCGAGGAGGCCCTGGTCGAGGCCGGTGCCGAGGACTGATTCAAGGAGCATCCCATGAGCGCCATTCAAGGAAGTGCGGCCGGAATCGTCGGGGGAGCCGGAGGCAGCAACCGCTTCAACGAGCTCTCGTCCGAGGACTTCATGCGGATCATCTTCACGGAGCTGCAGCAGCAGGATCCGTTCGAGCCGAACGACTCGTCCGCCCTCCTCGAGCAGTTGAACTCGATCCGGGCGATCGAGAGCGACATCGAGCTCACCGAGAACCTCCAGGACATCGTCTTCCAGAACCAGCTCGCGACCGCGGGCAACCTGATCGGCAAGACGATCGAGGGCCTGACCGCGACCAACGACCGGGTCGTCGGGAACGTCTTCGCGGTGGTCCGCGAGGGCAACGACGTGACGCTCCAGCTCGACACCGGCTGGGAGGTCCCGGCCGACAACGTCCAGGTGATCGTCGACCCGGCGAGCCTGCCCGAGGGTTGATCTCCCGGAACCCCTTCGAGTCTCCACCAGCATGACCATCGACGCCCGCCAACTTCTTCGACGCCTCGAGCCCGCGGTCCGCCCCGCCGGGCCCGGGACGCCCGAAGTCGAGGCGTCCTCGCTCGACCGGGCTCGCTTCGACGAGCTCCTCGCCCGGGCGGAGAGCGGCGAGTTCTCCAGCGGCCTCGAACTCGACACCAGCGAGCTCGAGGAACCGATCGACGACGACCTCCGGGAGCGGATCGATCGGATCGCGGACGCGGCGGAAGCCTCCGGACACGGTTCCATCCTCGTGGTCGCCGGCGACCGGGCCCTGCTCGTGGACGTGCCGGGACGCCGGTTCGAGGGCGAGCTCCTCGAGGCCGTCGAGGATTCGTCCGCGACGGAGCGACTGCATGCGATCGACGCCGCGGTCCGGCTCCGCACCGAGGAGCGGACCGTCGCTCCCACCTCACCGACCATCCACGTCGTCCCTCCGGCGATCGCCGATGCGATCCTCGCCGGCACGGCCGACACCCACTCGAATCAACAAGAAACCGCGCCTGATCCCAGGCTTGACACCCGGGACGACGCGGCCTGATCCGCATCTCGTCCGGTTCTGGAAGGAGTCCGAACCATGGCATCGACCACCGCTCTCTTCACCGGCCTCTCCGGCCTGATCTCCAACTCCCGACGACTCGACGTCATCGGTAACAACATCGCGAACGTCAACACGACGGCCTACAAGTCGAACCGCATGACGTTCTCGCCGACGTTCAGCCGCAACTTCTCGCTGGGCACCGCCCCGAGCGACGCGACCGGCGGGACGAACCCGGGCCAGGTGGGCCTCGGCGTCAGCGTCTCGGGCACGCAGCGGAACTTCAACAACGGGGCGATCGGCGTGACCGGCGTGGCCACCGACCTCGCGATCGAGGGCGACGGCTTCTTCATCGTGAACCAGGCGGGATCCCAGTACTACACCCGCTCGGGCAGCTTCATCCGGAACCCCGCCAACGACCTGATCACCCAGTCGGGCGCCAAGGTCATGGGCTACGGGGTCGACGACCAGTTCAACATCGTCGAAGGCAATCTCGTCGACCTGAACATCCCGGTCGGCACGATGACCCTCGCGGAACAGACCCGCAACGTGGTCTTCAACGGCAACCTGAACGCGTCCGGCGAGGTCGCCACGACCGGTTCGGTCCACGAGAGCCGCGTGTTCTACACCGATCCGCTGGGTGCGCCGGGCACGGAAGTGACCGCCGCGACCAACCTCAACGTCCCGATCTACGTGAGCGACGGTGCGGGTGGATTCGTCCAGGCCTTCGACGGATCGGCGACGACGCTGACGATCGACGGGGTCGAGAAGGGCGGCAAGGACCTCGGGACCGCCACCTTCGACATCGAGGCGGGATCGACCTTCGGCGACTACGTCGCCTTCCTCGACGAGTACCTCGGCCTCGACTCGAGCGCCATCGGCAACAGCAGCGATCTCGAGGGATCCGTCGCCATCGTCAACGGTGCGATCGTCGTCACCGGCAACGAGGGAACGGTGCAGCAGCTCGACATCGAGACCGGCGACGTCACCGCGAACGGGACCGGCCTCGGCAACCCCTTCGTGATGACGAAGACCGCCGACGCGACCGGCGAGAGCGTCCAGACCAGCTTCGTCGTCTACGACTCGCTCGGCACGCCGCTCACCATCGAGCTCTCCTTCATCCTCCAGGGAACCACCCCTTCGGGCGGCACCACCTGGGAGTTCGCGGCGGAGTCGAGCGACAACGACGCCACGGATCGCCTGCTCGCCCTCGGCGAGGTCACCTTCGACTCCAACGGTCGGTTCGTGGACGCCTCCAACCAGAGCTTCTCGATCCAGCGAGCCAACGGTGCGGTCAACCCGCTCACCGTGAACATGGACTTCGACAGCGGCACGGACGCGGTCTCCAGCTTCACGGACTCGGCGAGCAACCTCGCGGCGGTCTTCCAGGACGGATCCCCGATCGGCACGCTCGGATCGTTCTCGATCGGCGAGGACGGCACGATCTCCGGCTCGTTCACCAACGGACTCACCCGGACGATCGGCCAGGTCGCCCTCGCGAAGTTCTCCAACCCCGAGGGTCTCGTCGACGTCGGCGACAACCTCTTCGGGAGCGGGCCGAACTCCGGCACGCCGCTCGTCGCCAGTCCGCGCGAGTTCGGCACCGGTCGGGTCGTCGGCGGAGCGCTCGAACTCTCCAACGTCGACCTCTCCCAGGAGTTCATCAACATGATCCTCGCCTCGACCGGCTATTCGGCCGCAAGTCGAGTGATCACGACGACCGATGAACTCATCACGCAGCTGCTGGCGCTCGGTCGCTGATCGATCCCGCACTCCCACCCGCGAGCCCTCCGCGGTCGCAGGCGCTCCTCGGGGCGTCCGCGGCCGCGGTTGTCCTTCCGGGCCCGCCTCGAGGTCGAGATAGGATGCGAGCATGACCCCTCCGCCGCGTGGACCCCGTCGAACCGGATCGAAGTCGAAGCCCCGGCCCGCCGTTCGTGCGGATCCCAGGGTGAACCAGGTCCTCCAGATGCTGCAGGCCGGCCGCGTCAACGAGGCGGCGGCGATCATCGATCCGTTGTTCGCCAGGCGGGGGAAGGACGTCGCCGTCATCCGGGCCAAGGGGATGCTGGAGGTCAAGCGGGGGCGATACGCGGATGCGGAGCGATGCCTCGAGCGGGCCCGCCGCCTCGATCCGAAGCACCCGATGACCTTCGTCGACCAGGCGATGATCCACCAGCTCCGCGGTCGCTACGACCGGATGGTGGAGGCGGCGACCTCGGCGATCCGGATCGCGCCCGACCAGCCCCGACTGCAGACCCTCCTGATCGAGGCGCTGGTGAGTGCGGGGCGGCTCGAGGAGGCGATGGCGCAGGTGGATCGCCTGAAGGAGGGGGGCTCGATGGACCCGTCGCTCGCCGATCCGCTGACCAAGGTGCTCGATCTCACCGGTCGTCGCGAGGAGGCGATCGAGATCGCGGGCCGGATGGGCGAGCACAAGGCGCTCACCCCCACGATGCGGAAGCGGATGCTCCTCCGTCGCGGTCGGATGCAGGAGAAGCTCGGCGATCACGCGGCGGCGATGGAGTCGTTCCATGCCGGACATGCGCAGCTCGACCTCGACTTCGACCCCGACGCGTTCGATCGCCGGGTGGACGAGGTCCTCGAGACGCTCGGGAAGTCGAGTTTCCCGGAGCCCACGACCGAGCTCGGTGCCACGCGGCTCCCGATCATGATCGTGTCGATGCCCCGGTCGGGAACGAGTCTCCTCGAGCGGATCCTCGCATCGCATCCGTCGATCACGGGCATCGGCGAGGAGTCGGTGATCTCCGACACCATCCGGGATCATCGGGAGCAGCTCGGTCCGGATCCCGTCCCCGGCATGCACTCGGTGGACGCCGGGATCCTCGAGACGCTTCGAGCCGACTGCCTCCGCCGCATCGGCGAACTCTCGGGGGACGGTGTCCGGACGGTGAGCAAGCACCTGCAGAACTGGTCCTACCTGCCGGTGATCGCGGCCTGGTTCCCGCTCGCCCAGGTGGTCCGCATCACCCGGGATCCGGAATCCACCGGCATCTCCATCTACGGCCAGGACCTGCCGGCCGATCGGATGCCGTGGGTCAATCGACTCGACTGGATCGGCCGGGTGGTCGCGGCGGAGCGGCGGTTCGTCTCCGCGGCCCGTGACCTGGTCCCGAATCCGTGGTTCGAGGTGGTCTACGAGGAGCTCGTCGACGATCCCGCGGGCGTGATTCCCGAGCTGATCCGTTCGACGGGCCTCGAGTTCGACGAACGGTGCCTCGCCCCGGAGCAGGCGGAGTCGACCGACGGGGGGGACGGGAAGCGATTCCGCCCGACGCTCTCGCTGCACCAGGTCCGGAAGCCGATCTCCCGCGACACCCGTGACCGGGGGACCGCGTGGGGCGACCTGCTGGACGACCTGAGACGTGGCCTGCGAGAGGGTGGCCTCGGTCCGGCCTGACCGGGCTCAGCCGCGGCGGCCGCGGCCGCCCCTGGGGGTTCGATCGCCGCCGGCGCGTGGGCCGGGGCCCTTGGCCCGCGGTTGCCTCGTCGCCGCTTCGCCCATCGACGACCGTCGCTCCTCCGGGTCGGGCTCCGTCTCGGCCGCGGGCGCCTCGGGGACGTCGTCGGTCCTCGCGAAGACCATCCGACCGGCCGAGGTCTGCAGGGCGTTGGTGACCGACACCTCGACCACCGCATCGAGGTGCGAGGCGCCGCCGTCGACCACGACCATCGTCCCGTCGTCGAGGTAGCCGACGCCCTGTCCGTCGGATTCCCCCCGCTTCACGATCTCGACCTCGAGTCGCTCGCCCGGCCCGACGCTCGATCGAACGGCTCCGGCGAGGTCGTTGAGGTTCAGCACGCGGATCCCGTTGATCCTCGCGATCTTGCGGAGGTTGTGGTCGTTGGTCAGGATCCGGAGCTCCTGGTCGAGCGCCATGCGCACGAGCTTGGCGTCGACCCCGACCCCGTCCGGCCGGGTGTCGTCGATCGAGACGTCGAGGAAGGCGTTCTGCTGGAGCTTGGCGACCATGTCGAGGCCCCGGCGACCGCGGAGCCGCTTCTGGCGATCCTCGCTGTCCGCCAGCCTCTGCAGTTCCTCCAGCACGAATGCGGGAAGCAGGATCGGCGCGTCGATGAACCCCGCCTGCCCGACCGCGTCGATGCGACCGTCGATGAGGCTCGAGGTGTCGATCACGAGGGGACGCACGCCGCGGACCTGCCGGGCGAACTCGACGGAGGGGATGACGAGCCGGAAGTCGTCCTTCGTGGTCAGCACCACCGAGACCGAGAGGTAGCAGAGCACCAGGGCGACGACGGCCTTCGAGACGCCGAGGTACACCGATGTCTCCGCCTCGGGCCCGCCGAAGGCGTTGGCGACGACGTCGACGAGGAAGCTGATGGCGACGGCGGCGATCAGACCGAAGCAGATGCCGAGGTAGACGCCCACGACCGAGGAGAGCCGCTTCTTCGGCGTCATCGCGTCGAGCACGATCACGATCGTCCCGATCGAGGCGCTCGCGAGGAACACGCCGACGATGGTCTGGAACTGGAACTTCCGCTCGAGGAACCCGGCGATGGTCAGCATCGAGACCGAGACCAGGAGCACGAGGAAGAGCAGCCGGACCACCAGCAGGAGCAGGTTCCGGGAGCGTTCCGGGCCGACCCCGAGCGGTGCCGGGGCGACGGTCTCCGGTGCGATCCGGTCGGGTGCGTCGGGTTCGGTGTCGCTCACGCCGGGATTCTACCCACGGGTCCGGCCCCCGCTCGATCGAGGATGCCCGGTGGTGCTACGATGCGGTTCCGACGCGGGATCGCGTCGAGGAGGGCGGTCGGGTCCGTCGGACGGACGGCTCGCCAACCTGGTCAGGGCTTGACGGCAGCAGCCATACGCGTCGTCGTTCGGGCCTTCGGTCGCCTGGCCGCCCTCCCCGATGCCATCCCGCGACGCACGCGGTCGCCCCCCGGATGCCCATGCCCGATTCCGATCCCACGCCCGACTCCGGCTACCAGGTCCTGGCTCGACGCTATCGATCCCGGACCTTCGGCGAGGTCGTGGGACAGGAGACGATCGCCGACACCCTCGAGCGGGCGATCGAGAAGGACAGGACCGCCCACGCCTACCTCTTCTGTGGCACCCGTGGCGTCGGGAAGACGTCGATGGCCAGGATCTTCGCCCGGGCGTTGAACGCCTCGGCCGGCGACGATCCCCAGGAGGCCTCGGTCCTGCGTGGAGAGGACCTCGACGTCATCGAGATCGACGGCGCGAGCAACAACAGCGTGCAGGATGCCCGGGACCTGATCGCCAACGCCAGCGTGCTGCCGGCGCGGGCGCCGTACAAGGTCTACATCATCGACGAGGTCCACATGCTCTCCACGGCGGCGTTCAATGCGCTGCTGAAGACCATGGAGGAGCCGCCGCCGCACGTGAAGTTCATCCTGTGCACGACCGAGCCGCACAAGGTGCTTCCGACGATCCAGAGCCGCTGCCAGCGGTTCGACTTCCGGCCGATCCCGGTCCCGAGGATCGCCGACCACCTGCGGTCGGTGCTCGAGTCCGAGTCGATCCCCGCCGACGACGTCGCGATCGCCCGCGTGGCCCGCATGGCCAACGGTTCGATGCGTGACGGCCTGAGCATCCTCGAACGCCTGGTCGCGGCCTCCGAGGAGGGCGTCGACCTCTCCCTGCTGGAGCGGGTCCTCGGCGTCCCGCCGGAGGACCGGGTGGCCGCGGCGGTGGCCGCGATCGGTGCGGGGGACGTGGGAGGCGCGCTTCGGGCCACCGCGGACCTGCTCGGCGAGGGACTCCCGGCCGAACGCGTGCTCGACGGACTCGCGGAGCGATACCGGCAGCTGCTGGTCGCCGCGACCTGCGGGGCCGACGCCGCGATGCTCGAGACGGGGGAGGCCGAGGCCGAGACGCTGGCCACGGAAGGGCGGCTCTTCGACCCCGCCCAGCTCGTCCACCTCATTGCGCTCTGCGACGCCGCGGCCCAGCGGGTCCGGACCAGCACCGTCCCCCGGGCCGTGATCGACGCGGTCGTGGCCCGGATGGCGCTCTCCGAGCGATTCCGGGATGCCGCCGGACTCCTCTCCGGCGAGTCGGCTCCGACGGGACGGCCGAAAAAAAAAAAGCCTGAGCCCGTCTGACCGCACGGTCGCCCCGAGGAAGTCCCTGCCCGAGCCCCCGAGGTCGCGGGATGATCGCGGACCCACCCCCGCGCCGCCGGCGAAACCGGTCGAGAGGCCGAAGCCGCGTTCACCCGAGGCGGTCGAGGCACCGTCGGTCCCACCGTCGGGCTCGGCGTCGGGCGGGGCGTCGAGCCCACCGCCCGCCTCCGATCCGTCGCCGAGGAAGGGCTCCGCACCCGTGGGCGTCTGGGACCGGCTCCTCGAGGCGGCGTCCTCCGCGAGGCAGCGGGCGGTCCTCGCCGACTTCGAGTTCGAGCGACTGGAGGGGGCGACGCTGCATGTCCGGGTCCGGGACGACGCCTCGCCCGCCGCGGCCTTCACGGTCGAGCATCCGGAGGTGTTCGAGGAGCTGGCGTCGACGGCGTTCGAGCGGAGGATGACCGTTCGCTTCGTCGACCGGCCCCGACACACCACCGATCGAGTGATCGAGGCGTCGGAGGATCGGGACGGCGCCCGGGACCATCCGATCGTGCAGGAGGCGATGGACCTCTTCGACGCGGACGTCGTGCAGGTGCGACGCACCTCGAAGTCCGCGGAGACCGAGTCCACCAACGAGACGACCCCAGACACGGAGGCGTGATGTTCGATGCATTGAAGGGCATGGCGGGACTCGGCGGCCTGATGAAGGACCTGCCGAGGATCAAGGAACGACTGGAGAAGGCGAAGGACGAGCTCGCCGGGATGACGGTCGAGGCGGAGGTCGGTGGAGGCGCCGTCGTCGCCGTCGCGGACGGTCGGATGCGGATCCGGGAGATCCGGATCGATCCCACCATGATGGTCGCGCTGGTCGGCGAGGCGGATGCCGGCGATCGCTCGATGGCCGAGGACCTCGTCGCCAGCGCCGTGAACGCCGCGCTCGGGCGTGCCCAGGAGATGATCGCGAACCACCTCCAGGAAGCCGCCTCCGAACTCGGGCTCCCGCTGCCTCCGGGCGCCCTTCCGGGACTGCTCTGACGATGTCCTATCCCGAATCGGTCTCGAAGCTCATCGACGAGTTCGCCAGCATGCCCGGCATCGGTCGGCGGAGTGCGGAGCGTCTCGCGTTCCACGTGCTCAAGAGCTCGAAGGAGGAGGCGCTCGGGCTCTCGGATGCGATCCGTCGCGTGAAGGAGAACGTCCGTCACTGTTCCGTCTGCTGGAACCTCGCGGACGACGATCCCTGCCCGATCTGCCTCGACGAGCGGCGCGATGCGTCGATCGTCCTCGTGGTCGAGCAGCCGAGGGACCTGATCAGCCTCGAACTGACCGGCATGCATGCCGGCGTCTACCACGTCCTGCTGGGGCGTCTCGACCCCCTCGACGGCATCGGCCCCGAGGGCATCACGGTGGCGGACCTTCTGGCCCGTCTCCGTGATCCCGCCCGCAACGCCCGCGGCGTTCCCGTGAAGGAGCTCGTCCTCGGGCTCAATCCCGACATGGAGGGGGATACGACCGCCCTCCACGTCGCCGAGGAGGCCCGGAGCCTCGGGATCCGGACCACGAGACTCGCCCGCGGGCTCCCCAGTGGCAGCCAGATCGAATACGCCAGCCGGGCCGTCCTCGCGGATGCGATCTCGGAACGTCGCCAGATCGACTGAGCGATCGGTCGAAAGACCCTCGCCTGGCATGGATTGTGCAGGGGGACGCGATTTCGCGGCGATACCATGCCTGAGGCATTGGCTCGACGCGGCTGGCCCGCGATCCAGGACGTCGATGGAGTGGCGTCCCGCGTGGCCCGATCCGGCTGGAGGCCGGAGCAGCATCCGTCGCGTCCGCATCCACATGTGGAGCACGAGCCGTGACTGCCGCCCCGACCGCGATGCGCTTCGACACCCGACAGCAAGCCCGGCTCGGCCAGCAGATGAAGCTGGCCCCGAGGATGATCCAGTCGATGGAGATCCTCCAGCTGCCGCTGCCGCTCCTCCAGGAGCGGGTCGAGCAGGAACTGGAATCCAACGTCGCCCTCGAGCTCGTCGAGCCGGGGGAGGGCCGGGGGGCCGAGACCGAGGGCGAGATCGCCCACGAGGTCGCCGACACCGAACGCGAGTTCATCGCCGGCGAGGGAGGCGAGGACTTCCAGCGCCTGGCGGACCTCGAGCAGCGATACAGCGACGTCTGGGACGGCGGAGAGGAGTGGCGACGGCCCGCGGCGCCGGCGGGCGATCGCGACGGCAAGCTCGATGCGATGGCCAACACCGCCGATCGAGGAAAGAGCCTCTCCCAGCAGCTCGACGACCAGTGGCGTCTCGCGGAGGTCCCGGAGGACATGGCCCGGGCCGGCCGGCGACTCATCGAGTACGTGGACGACGACGGCTACCTCGGCGCCGACCTCGAGACGATCCTCGAGCAGGGCACCGAGCTCGGGATCGAGGACTGGTCGTCGACGCTTCTCGATCGAACCCTGGACCGGCTTCACGTGGTCCTCGAGCCACCCGGCCTGCTCGCCCGATCGCGACAGGAGTGCCTGCTGCTCCAGGTCGACGCGATCGTCGACGTGGAGGGTGACGAGGACGGCAGTTGGACGGACGCCGCGGTCCTGATCGGCGAGCATTTCGACGACCTCGTCCAGAATCGGCTTCCCAAGGTGGCGAAGGACGCGGAGATGTCGCTCGAGCGGGTCCAGGCGGCCAAGGAGCGGATGCGGCGGCTCAGTCTGTGGCCGGGACGCGAACTCGCGAATCCCGACGCCCAGTTCGTGGTGCCCGACGTGATCGTCGAGTACGAACCGGACACCGACCAGTACGTGGCGGCGCTCGCGGACGGCACGATGCCGGTCCTCCGGATCAACCCGCAGGTCGAGCGGATGCGCGACGAACCGGGGGTCGATGCCGAGGGCAAGGAGTTCATCGACACCGCGGTCCGCGATGCCGGCTGGCTGATCGATGCGGTCAACCAGCGATCGAACACCCTCCTGCGGGTGGTCCGGGTCGTCCTGGAGCGACAGCGGGAGTTCTTCGACCATGGACCGCAGTTCCTCAAGCCCCTCCCGATGACCGAGGTCGCGGATCGCCTCGGCGTCCACGTCGCGACGGTCAGTCGGGCGGTCAGCGAGAAGTGGATGCAGACGCCTCGGGGGATGTATCCGCTCCGTCGCTTCTTCTCGGGTGGACGCGAGGCGGGGGACGATGGGCAGGAGAAGAGCTGGGAGGCGATCAAGGAGATGCTCCGCGAGATCGTCGACGCCGAGGACAAGGCGAAGCCGCTCAGCGACCAGAAGCTCGCCGATGCGCTCAAGCAGAAGGGCGTCGAGATCGCCCGCCGGACGGTGGTGAAGTATCGGGAGCAGCTCGGCATCCCCCCGGCCCGCCGACGCAAGGTCCATGCCCCGGATTCCTGACGGGCCCGCTCGGATCGACGCGAAATCCCCGCTTCCCGGTCGCCCTGCGGACCATGCCTCTTCGAACTAAAATGCGACCATGTCCCAGGTCTGGATGGATGGCAAGCTCGTTCCGAAGTCCGAGGCGATGGTCTCGGTCTACGACCACGGTCTCCTGTACGGGGACGGGTGCTTCGAAGGCATCCGCGCGTACGGTGGCCGGATCCTCAAGCTGAAGTCGCACCTCGCACGGATGTTCGAGTCGGCCTCGCTGATCCGGCTCAATCCGGCCTACGACGTCGACGAACTCGAGGATGCGATCCGCGAGACGCTCGCGGCGAACGAGTTGTCGGACGCGTACATCCGGCTGATCTTCACCCGGGGCGTCGGCACGCTCGGCCTTCATCCCTTCCGGTGCCCGACCCCGGGCACGATCGTGATCGCCGACAAGATCCAGCTGTATCCCGAGGAGCTCTACGAGGAGGGGATGAAGGTGATCGTGGCGGATCGCCCGCGCATCCCGATCCCGTGCCTCGATCCGCGGATCAAGAGCCTCAACTACCTGAACAACATCCTCGCGAAGATCGAGGCGATCGACGCGGGGGTGCTCGAGGCGATCATGCTGAACCTCGAGGGCGAGGTCGCCGAGTGCACCGGCGACAACATCTTCGTCGTGAAGGATGGATGCATCCGGACCCCGAGCACGAGCACCGGCATCCTCCACGGCGTGACCCGCCGGTTCATCATGCGGGAGGTCGCGCCGGCCTGCGGCCACGAGGTCGAGGAGGCCGTCTTCCCGCTCGAGGAGCTCCTCGACGCCGACGAGGTCTTCCTCACCGGGACCGCCGCCGAGGTCATCGGCGTCACGCGGGTCGGGGACCGGGTGATCGGCGACGGGCGCGTCGGGCCGATCACGAAGGCGTGCATCGCCGAGTTCCGCCGACGCATCGCGGACGACTGTCCCGAGGACTGAGGCGGGCCTGCACGGAGCCCCGGATCCTCCCGGGTCCGTTCGTTCGACGGATGCGGTCCTCCGGCAGACAGGAGTCGCCATGCGTTGCAAGCAGTGCGAGTACCCGCTGTGGGACCTGAATCCGGGCCCGTGCCCCGAGTGCGGGACCGTCTTCGATCCAACGGAGTTCCGCTTCAAGACGGGCGAGATCCGCTTCTGCTGCCCGCACTGCGACCAGTCGTACTACGGCGACGATCTCGACGGTCACCTGCGCCCGCGGAGCTTCGACTGCGTCTCGTGCGGTCGGCGGATCGACGAATCGGAGTGCATCGTCCGGCCTCGCGAGGATGGTTCCTACGAGGACCTGATCGGGGTCGATCGGTCGCCCTGGCACGAGGCCGATCTCGGTCTCTGGAAGCGGTTCTGGCGGACCGTCGGGATGTCGATGACGAAGCCGGCGGCCCTCGGGCGGGGGCTTCCCCCGAACGCGGGCCTCGGTGGGTCGATGGTCTTCTTCATGCTCGTCTACGGGCTCTCGCTGGTGATCGGGCTCCTGCCGTTCATCGTCCTCTCGTTCGTCCTTCCGCTCATCGCCGCCGCCGGGACGGGAGGTGGCGGCCCGGGCCCGGGCGGCGTGGCGGGCCTCGTCGGGATCATGGTCGGCGGAACCCTGGTGACCATCCCGGCCTCCATCATCGGGATCGCGATCTTCGCCACCCTCGCCCATGTCGTCCTGAAGCTCTCCGGCTCGACCTCCGGAGGCATCGGCCGGACCATGACCTGCATCGGCTTCGGCTCGGGACCGCTCATCATCGGGGCGGTGCCGATCGTCGGGTACTGCCTCCAGACACCCGCATCGATCTGGGCGCTGGTCTCCTGCATCCTCGTGCTTCGCGGTGGCCAGGGGGTCAGTGGGCTCCGGGCCAGTTTCGCCATGATCACCCCGGTGCTCCTTCTCATCGCGCTCTACGTCGCCTTCGTGCTCTCGATGATCTTCGGCGTGGCCGCGGGCATCGGCGCGCGACCGGCCGGTTTCGGCGTCCCCGTCGTCGCGGCGATGGGCCAGGGCGTCACCACCGTGGAGGCGGCCCTGCTGGCCGACGAGATCGTCGAGGCGGAGACGCTCCCGGACGTGCCGACCGTCATGGCGTCACCCGCCGTCCAGGTCGTGATGGAACCGTGGAGCACGACCCCGTCGCGGGAACCGCAGGCGTTCTCCGGCCGTGGCTTCGAGGGATGGTGGATTCCCGGTCTCCTCGTCGTCAAGGGTGACGAAGGTGCCGTGGTGGCGGTCGTCGAGACCGGTCCGGCGACGAAGGTCGAGGTCACGAGGGTCCGGAGGTCGGCGGGAAGCACGTCCACCGGGAACAGCACGGTCGACTCCGAGTCCGCCGGGTCGAAGATCGTCTCCTTCATCGACGAGATCGACGGGGTCGGATCCGACCTCCCCGCGTCGACGGTCGAGGCGTGGCTCGAGGCGACGCGGCGAGAGGGCGGCTCCGTGGACGAGGACGACGCGGCCCCACCCGCGTCGGGCGACGCCACGACTCCGGATCCCTGAGCGTCAGTTGCCTTCGACGGTGAGGTCGACGATCGCGCTCGCGTCGCCGGTGGTCGTGCCGAAATGACCCGATCCGCAGCCGGCGGCGTCGTCGGCGGCGTTCTGCTGGTGCAGCTTCGTCGCCCGGAACTTCGACCAGTCCTCGACGTCGAGGTCCGGGGCCTCCGGGCCGAAGTGCGCCTTGAGCACGCGATAGTCGTTGTCCCGCTGGGCGGGGACGAAGCCCGAGTCGCGGATGAGTCGGCAGATCATGGGCTCGTTCAGGCAGTGCGTCGTGCCGGCGGAGGACACGACGTTCTCCTCCATCATGACCGAGCCCATGTCGTTGGCCCCGTATCGGAGCCCGACCTGGCCCACGTGTGGTCCCATGGTGACCCAGCTCGAGCCGATCGACCAGACGTTGTCGAGGTAGAGGCGACTGAGGGCCTGCGTCCGGAGGTAGGCGTTGGCGCCGGCGAGTCGGAGCCGACGACCGAACTCGGGGTGGTCGGACTTCGAGCCGGACCCATCGAGCCGAGCGACCGCGTCACCGGGGAAGGGGGCGGTGACGTCGTCGCCCTCGACGTCGCCCCAGCCCTTGAGTCGTCCGAGGGGGGTGTGGTCGGGCTGGAACGGCCACGAGATGAAGGCGTGGTAGCGGCCTCCACCATCGTCGGCGAGATCGGTGATCGCCTCGTCCTGCCAACGTCGGACCATGTCCATGTGGTGGATCCGATCGCCGATGCCCTCGATGTGCCCGAACATCATGGTGGCCGAGGTGTTCAGGCCGAGCTCGTGGGCGACCCGCATGACGGTCAGCCACGCCTCGGCCGTGCACTTGCCCAGTCCGATCTTCCGTCGGACCGCGTCGGCGAAGATCTCGCCGCCGCCGCCCGGAACCGAGTCCAGGCCCGCCTCGACGAGGGGCTCCATCACGGTCCGGACCTTGTCCTTGAGGGTGGCGCCGGCGGGGTCGAAGAAGTTGACGAACTCGATGAACTCCGGCGGGCTGAACGCGTGCACGTGGACCTGCGGGAACTCGTCGCGGATCCGATGCAGCAGGTCGACGTACCAGTCGAGCGGAAGCTCCGGGTTCATGCCGCCCTGCATCAGGATCTGCGTGCCGCCGATCTCGACGAGCTCGCGCACCTTGCCGAGCAGGGTGTCGTAGTCGAGGGTGTAGGCGTCGTCGTCGTCGAGGTCCCGGCGGAAGGCACAGAAGGTGC
This sequence comes from Planctomycetota bacterium, assembly GCA_036339295.1. Classification (GTDB taxonomy): domain Bacteria; phylum Planctomycetota; class Phycisphaerae; order Phycisphaerales; family SM1A02. The sequence goes on along the minus strand of JAYZBK010000094.1, from coordinate 2,932 downwards.
ACTTCGCCGTGCACACGTTCGTGTAGTTGATGTTCCGGTCGATCACGTACGTGCGGATCGAGTCCCCGTGGAGTTCGCGACAGCGTCGATCGGCGAGGAGCCCGAGGTCGGCGAGGGGCATCCGATGCCAGAGATCGAGGGCCTGGCCGGCCGCGAGCCGGACCTCCCCGGCCACGAGGGCGTCCTGGAACGCGGGATCGAAGGGATCCGCGTCCGCCCGGAGCATCGGGGTTCCGCTGGGCTGGGATGTCCGGGACTGTTCGATCAACGGAGGGCACCTCGTTCGCGAATGGACGATGGTAGCGGAGACGGGGGATTCAGACCCTGACCTTCGCCCAGCCACCGTGGAGGAACCGGGCGAGGAAAAGGAGGCCCCTGACCACGATTTCGCCCATCAGCCCGATCCAGATTCCCTGCAGGCCCCACCCGAGATGGACCCCGAGGAACCAGCAGGCCGGCAGCCGGAGTCCGTAGCTGGAGGCGGTCGTGATGAAGAGGGTCCAGCGGGTGTCCCCGACTCCTCGAAGTCCCTGCCGGATCACCATCGAGAGGGCGAAGAACGCCTGCACCGTCCCGCAGATGAAGAGCAGCGGGGGGGTCTCCTCGAGGTGGATCGGGTTGTCGCTGATGATCTCGGTCAGCGGGCGTCCGAGCGTCATGAACGCGACGCCCATGAGACTCATGATGACGATGCCGACGACCGTGCAGGCGCCCATCGCCCGGCGGGCCATGCGGGGATTGCCGGCGCCGAGGTACTGCCCGGCGAGGGCGCCCGCGGCGGTGCCCATGGCGAATCCCGGGAGGAAGCTGAAGGCCTCCCACTGGACGGTGATGATGTGGGCCCCGACGAGACCGCCGTCGACGTGAAGGGAGTCGCCGGTCGCGGCCCGGGTCGCGATCTCGCCGATGAACGCGAGCACGAAGAGGCTGACCCCCCACATCGAGAGCCCCTCGATGAAGCTGGGGATGCCGACCCGCACCACCCGCCATGCGATGCCGCGATCGGGTCGCAGGTGTCGGGCATGGAGCCTGAGGTCCTTGACGCCGCGGCCGAGGACCCAGAGCGTCGCCATCGCGCCGAAGAACCAGCTCAGTGCGGTCCCGCCCGCGATGCCCATGACGCCCCAGGCCGTCGGGTCGATCCCCGTCGGATTCTCGAGGACCGTTCCGGCCACGCGGAGGTCGATGCCCGAGAGCAGCCACGACCCCACCAGGTTCACGACGTTGACGGCGGCGGCGATCACGCTCGGCTTCACCGTCTCGCCGGCGCCGAAGAGGCACATCGATCCGACCATCATGATGCCGGAGAACGGCATCGCGATCGCCATGACCCGGACGTACTGGACGGCGTACCGCGACGCCTCGGGCGAGAGTTCGGTGGCCCGGGCGAGGGGTTCGACCAGGATCCACATCGCGAGGCCGACGAGACTCGCCCAGGCGACGCCGAGCGAGATCGTGGTCCCGAGGCCACGGTGCGCCTCCTCGGCGTCCCCTCGTCCCATCGCCCGCGAGATCAGCGCCTGGCCACCGAGCCCGAGTCCGCCGAGGGCGATCGACACGAACCACCCCACGAAGGAACCGATCCCGATCCCGTCCATCGCCGGCACCACGATGTCCTCCGGGAGGCTGCCGGAGAGCATCTTGTCGACGAGACCGACGAACGCCGTGAGCGTCTGCTGGAGCAGGACGGGGACCGCGAGGATCCCGATGGCCGACCACATCGAGCGGCCGGCGAGCCGGCCCGAGCGGATCACGCCCTCCTCGAGCGCGGGTGCCTCCTCCTCCTGCAGTCCCATCAGGGGGCTGCGCGGGTCGTCGGGCGAGATGCCCGCATCGATCGGGACCGACTCGCGATCGGTCGGCTCACCCCCGGCTTGGGATGGATCGTCGGTCACGGCCCCTCGCCGAGATTCTCGTACTCGCGATCGGGCGCGGGTTCGTCTTCGTAGGTGGACCGCGTCCGCGGCGTGAGGCCGCGGGGGATCGCGGGCTTCTCGAAGGAGGTGTCCCTCCAGAAGGCGAGCGACTCGACGAATCCGATCTCGCGCTGGAACGTGGGATAGAGGTACGTCTCCCCGGTCGCGAACGGATCATCGCTCGATCGACGGGCCGCGTCGTACCAGGAGAGCCAGACCGGCGCGTCGAGGCCGAAGTCGCGACCGGTCATCACCCGGAGGCTGTCCGCCGCCGCGAGGTTGATCGCGAGCGACCGGTCGTCGAGGGCGAGGCAGAGGGCCTGGAACGAGGCGTCCGACGCGTACTGCCCGAGGGCGATCGCGAGTTCGATGCGAATCGCCTCCTCCTCGTCGGGCATGACCAGGCGACGCCAGAGGCGATCCTCGACCGCGGGTTCGTGGATCCGTTGCAGGGCGATCGCGGACTCGAGTCGAACCTGCTCGTAGATGCTGCCCAGCTGGCCGGCGATCAACTGGGCGTCGTCCCCGTCGCCCCATCGCCCGAGGGCTCGGATCGCGGCCGCCCGCACGAGCGGATCCCGGCTCTCCGACGCCAGCGTCCGGTAGAGCTCGAGGTACGCCTCCTCGCCGCCGAAGCCGGCGTTCGAGAGCAGGACGACGCCTTGTCGCTGTCGGCCGGGGTTGTTGAAGTCGGCGGCCCACACCGCGGCCTCGAACGGAGAGGTCTGGTCGAAGCCGGAGAAGATGTCCTGGAAGTCGTCGCTGACCGTGTCGCATCCCGCGAGCACGAGGCTCGACGAGGCCAGGGCGAAGGCCTGGGCGACGCGGCGGCGGGTTCGACGCTGAACGGGCACCCGCGAAGTATACGACCGACCGTCGGGCGGCATGGGTGGCTCAGGACGTCGAGCGGGGGTCCCGTCCCGCCTCGACCTTCTGCCGCAGGCCGCGCATCAGCTCGCCGACCTCCTCGGCCATCCTCGTGTTCGGGTAGTCGCGGGCGATCGTCTCCCCGAGTT
>JAYZBK010000093.1:0-16470 GCA_036339295.1 Planctomycetota bacterium | reverse complement strand
GACGCGTTCTGCTCCACCCTGGCGTAGATCGCGTCCTTGTCCGCGCCGGCCTCCATGAGGCGGGCGGCCAGGCGGTAGACCTCGGGGCCGGCGCTGGAGAAGCGGAACCAGCCGGTGTCGGTCGCGAGGCCCAGGAACAGCGGGTCGGCGAGATCCCCGTCCCGGAGCTCGACCCCCATCGCGTCGAGGACCGGGACCAGGGCCTGCGTGGCCGAGGCACAACCGGTGTCGACGATCCGCCGGCCGGCGACCGATCCACCCCGCGCGTGGTGATCGATGCCGACGATCCGGTCGGTCCGGGCCCGCAGCCAGTCGGCGAGCGACTCGAGCTGCGTCCAGGCCCCCGTGTCGACCACGGCGACGACGTCCGGCTCGCCGAGGGCATCGGCGGATTCCAGCTGCTCGAGCCGCTCGACCCGATCCTCCGGTCCGGTCGTCTTCAGGAGGTTCGGGTCGATCGGCCCCGACAGGACGATCCGGCTCTCGACCCCCTGGAGTCGGAGGGCGCGGTGCAGGCCGAGACTCGTGCCGAGCGCATCGCCGTCGGGCTTGTGGTGCGTGACGATCACGACCGAGCCCGCCGCCAGCAGTCGATCGGCGATCTCGGCCGGCGTGGCGTTCGAGACGTACTCGAAGCCCGGCTCGTCCCACGGATGTTCCTTCGCTCCGCTCATGAGGTCTCCTCCTGAAGTCTCGCCGACTCCCGGGCCGCGACGGCGCGCGTCGCCTCGAGATCCCGGCCGAGCTGCTCGAGAAAGGGTTCCAGTCCGTCGTATCGTTCCTGCCCCCGGAGGCGTCGGACGAGACTGGCCTCGAGCGTCCACCCGTAGTCGTCCAGGGCGCCGTCCCAGTCCAGCACGTGGACCTCGGCGACCGCCGGCGTGGGCTCGAAGGTGGGCTTGGTCCCGATGCTGATCGCCGCCGGACGCGTCTCTCCGTCGGGCAGCGTCGCAAGCCCGGCGTACACCCCGTCCCCGGGCAGCATGGCCCCCTCGAGATCGAGGTTGGCCGTCGGCACGTCGATCGTGCGTCCTCGCTGGTCGCCCCGGACCACCCGGCCGACGAGCGACGCCGGACGCCCCAGGACCCGCCCCGCGTCCTCGACCCGTCCCAGGCGAAGGAGACGCCTGACCACCGAACTCCGGGCGGGGACGTCGAGGCCGTCGGCCAGCCTGATCCTCCGCTCGGGGACCTCGATCACCTCGAAGCCGCGTCGGCCCCCCTCGTCCCGCAGCGTCTCCAGCGATCCCGAGCGGGCCCGCCCGAACCGGAAGTCGGGCCCCTCGGCCAGCGCGGAAAGGCCGCCCCCGAGCCGCTCCACGAGATGATCCAGGAACGCCGTGGGCTCCAGCCCCAGCAGGTCCGGGGTGGTCTCGAGCTCCAGCACGTCGTCGAAGCCCGCCTCCAGCAGCCTCCTGCGACGCTGGGACGCGGTCAGGATCCGCCCCTCGGCGGTTCGCCCGAGCACCACCGCCGGGGCGGGCTCGAAGGTCACCGCGACCAGCCGGTCGAACCGCCGATCGGAGTCCAGGAGCGCATCGCGAAGGGCCCGGTGGCCCAGGTGAACGCCATCGAAGTTGCCGATCGAGGAACCGATCATGATCGAACAGGGTAGAAGGTCCGAATCGACTGGCGGAGGCGATCCGACATGCCGATTTCCAGATAGAAACGGTCCGACAGGGTACCCTCCCGGGCCTTCCGAAAACGACGGTCGCGGCCATTCCCGCGACCGAGGGTCAACTCGCGAGGATCTCCGCCGATGGGAACCGCCGCCCCCGATCAACCGTCCCAGCCTTCGGGTCACGCCGAACCCGAGAAGCTCGTCGACGAACTCGTCGGCAGCTTCCGCAACGTGGCCCAGTCCGTCATCCCGTGGTTCGTCGACCAGATGCCCCGGATGTACTTCCAGGACACCGACCACGCGACGCAGCTCGGACATCTCAAGTCGATCGTGGCCGCCCGCTCGTCGCACCGTCCCATCGACATGACCCTCGTCAGCGAGGATGGCTCGGTCTGGACCACGATCCGCGGCGACGACAGCCCGGGCGTGCTCGCCGAGATCGTCAAGCACCTGCCGATGGACAACTCGCTCCGGGCCGCGAAGGTCCACACGAGCCTCGACGGCCAGATCGTCCTCGACACGTTCGAGTTCGGCGATGCCGAGCCCTTCGACCGCGACGACCCGCGACAGCGCGCGAAGCTCGACCAGACCATCGAGTGGGCGGCCACCCACCGACCGGACTGGTCGACCGATTCGATCGAGGCCCACTTCCGGAACTGCGCGAGCGACTACATCGGGACGCTCACGCCGCTCCGGATCTCGCATCACCACGAGCTCTTCGAACGCGTGAGCGGGACCGACGGCACCATCGTCGAACTCGAGGGCGAATCCGACCCCACGCTCAGCCGGATCACCGTGGTCTTCGGGAACGCCCGGACGCGGACCTCGCTCGAGCGGTGCGCGCGACTGCTCGCCCGCCACGGCATCAGCATCGCCCGGGCCTACCTCGACGTCGTGCAGGATCCGCCGAACGGCGTGGTCACCTACGTCGGCTTCGTGGTCAAGGGACCCGACGGCAAGGCCCTCGATCCCGAGAGCGACCTCTGGACCCGGGTCCGCAAGGACCTCACGCGGGTCAAGTGGGTCCACTACGAGGTCCTGGAGATGCTCGACCGGCATCCGGAGGCCCACATCGGGCTCACGGAGATCGTCCTCGGGCTCTCCCATCTCGTGCACCAGGTGCTCAACCCCCGGGCCCGCTTCGAGTTCACCCGGGAGAGGGTCCGGGCCGCGGTCGCCGCGAACCGGGACACCGCGACCGACATCGCCCGGCTGTTCAAGTCGCGGTTCGATCCCCGAGGCCCGCTCGAGGACGAGGTCTTCGAGGAACGCTGCGCGACGCTGACCGCCGAGATCGAGCGGACCGCGACGAGCGAGTCGGCCCGCGTGGTGCTGCTGACGATGATCGATGCGATCCGGCACACGCTCCGGACCAACTACCACGTCCACGGTCGATTCGGCCTCGCCCTCCGGCTCGATCCGGCCTTCCTCCGCAACGACGACCGGCCGGAGCTCCCCTTCGGCACCTTCTTCGTGCACGGCCGTGGCTTCGACGGGTTCCACGTTCGATTCCAGGACATCGCCCGCGGCGGCCTTCGCGTCGTCATGCCGAGGACCGAGGCCCAGCACGCCCGCGAGAGCGAGCGGCTCTACGACGAGGTCTACGGACTCTCCTTCGCCCAGCAGCTGAAGAACAAGGACATCCCCGAGGGCGGCGCGAAGGCCGCGATCCTGCTCGAGCCCGGCGCCGGCATCGATCGCTGCGTAAAGGCGTTCGTGAACTCGATCCTCGACCTGATCACCGAGGACCCCGAGACCCGGAAGCAGATCGTCGACCGCAGCGGCGTCGACGAGCTGATCTACCTCGGCCCCGACGAGAACGTCACCCCGGCCCACATCGAGTGGATCGTCGCACGGGCGAGGAAGCGCGGATACTCGCTGCCCACCGCCTTCATGAGCTCGAAGCCCGGCGCCGGCATCAACCACAAGGTGTACGGCGTGACGAGCGAGGGCGTGAACGTCTTCCTCGAGGTGGCGCTCCGCTCGATCGGCATCGACCCGACCTCGCAGCCGTTCAGCGTCAAGATCACCGGTGGCCCGGACGGCGACGTGGCGGGGAACATGATCCGCATCCTCCACCGCGACTACGGCGACAACGCCCGCATCGTCGGCATCGGGGACGGTTCGGGCTCGGGCGAGGACCCCGACGGACTCGACGTCGGGGAGCTTCTCCGGCTCTTCGAGGAGGCCCTGCCGATCGCCGAGTTCGACCGATCGAAGCTCGGGCCGAACGGTCGCGTGACCAGCGTCGACGAACCCGACGGGGCCCAGCTCCGGAACACCATGCACAACCGGGTGGTGGCGGACGCCTTCGTCCCCGCCGGCGGGCGGCCGGCGACCATCCACGCGGGCAACTGGCGGGACTTCCTCCAGGAGGACGGGACGCCCAGCGCCAAGGTCATCTCCGAGGGAGCGAACCTCTTCCTGACCCCCGAGGCCCGCGAGGCCCTCTGCGACGCGGGCTGCGTGATCGTCAAGGACTCGTCCGCGAACAAGTGCGGCGTCATCTGCTCGAGCTTCGAGATCGGGGCCTGCATGATGCTGGACGAGGAGGAGTTCCTCCGGATCAAGCCGGAGTTCGTCGAGCAGGTCCTCGACCGGCTGCGCGACCTCGCGCGAGTCGAGGCGGAGCTCCTGATCGCCGAGCATCGGCGACACTCCTCCACCAGCCTCCCCCAGCTCTCGATCAAGCTCAGTCGGATCATCAACTCGGCGGCGCCGGCGATCATGGAATCGATCGCGGACTGGCCCGCGGCCGACCTGGAGCAGGCCCGGCGGCTGGTGCTCGAACACCTCCCGCCGATCCTCGTGGAGACCGGCGGCGAGAGGGTCTGGACGAAGCTGCCCGAGCGATACCTCCGGTGGATGATGGCCAAGCGACTCGCGTCGGGCATGGCGTACCGGGAGGGCATCGACTTCCTCGAGGGGATGGAACCCTCCGAGGTCGCGGCCCTCGCCCTGCGGTACTTCCGCGAGGACGGACGGGTGCGATCCCTGATCGACGGCCTCGGGGACGCCGAGTTCAAGGATCGCGAGCGAATCGTCCGGCTGCTCCGGGACGGTGGTGTCCGGGCCGGCCTTCGGGACACCTGACGCGACGGTTCCCGACGCGGTCGATCACTCGGGGATCGGCGTGATGTCGAGATCGCTCGAACGATTCACCCGGACCGTCCAGGAGACCGCGCGGCCGGAGGTCTCCGAGCCTGCCGCCCCGAGGTCGACGACCCACTTCAGCAGCCCCTGCCTGGCCGCGAGGTCGAGGTACGCCTCGTCGGTCGCGAGCGCCGGGGAGACGTCCACGACGCGGACCTCGATGTCCCCGTCGCGACTCACCGGCCGACGATCCCAGAGCTCCAGCATCACGGGATCGGCCCCGGCGTTCCGGAGGTCGATCCGGTAGTCGATCGACGTCTGTCGTCCACCCCCGAGGAGGCCGGTCCGCTCCGTGTTCCGGGAGACCACCTCGCGAACCACCGAGATCGACGGATCGGGGCCGAACCACACTTCGAATCCACCACCCGCCGGCACCTCGTCGATTCTCGTCGTCCCGATGTACTCGCCCTGCATGAAGAGGTCGACGGTGCCTCGAAGCAGGACGAACGGGCTCTGGTTCTCGAGATCCACGCGGAGGAAGACGCTCTCGTCGGCCACCGGACGGGCGACGAGGACCCGCTCCGCGGGGGCGACGAAGTCGGCGAGCCGGAGCCGGGTCGTCGAGCGATCGTCCGATGCGATCGACACCGGACCGGGGAGGCTGAAGGTGACGGCGGTCCCTCCGGGATCGACCGTGGCATCCTTGATCGCGTCGATCGCCGCGAGCTTGCGTCGAGCGTCGGTGGGGACCAGGTCCGGCAGGGCCTCCGAACCGAGCGCCATCGAATCCACGTCGAAGGCGACGCCGCCGGGGCCCTCACGGCGATCGACGTAGACCGGGCTGATCTCCGGCGGACCGCTCGGCCTCGTCGGGACCGCGGTGGAAAGGACGACATCGACGTCGTTCCAGTCCTCGCCGGTCGACTGGGCGACGATCGCCTCGTACTCGATCGGCATGGTCTCGATCCCCCGGGTGCTTCGGATGGAGTAGGTCGGTCGCCAGGAGGCGCGACTCCGCAGGTACCGGATGGCGACATCGCCCGAGCCACCCTCGGTCACGGCCACTCGGACCCGTGCCACGACCTCCTCTCGCGTCGACCCCCGGCGTTGGATGGCCTGCTCGAGCGACTCGACACCTCGTTCGGCGGCCGCGACCGCTCCCTCGACCTCGAGCAGTCGCGCCTGGAGCGATTCCCGCTCCTGCTGCACGAATTCGAGCTGGCTTCGAACGACGTCGAGATCGAGGCCGCGGGTGCCGCCCGCATCCGTGGCGTCGGCGGCGGCACGGATGCGAACCGCTTCGAGGAAGTCGAGGTCCGCCTCCACGCCCTTCCGTCTCAACTCGAGTCCACGAAGGAGATCACGAGCCTCGGCGAGCGATCCTTCGAGGTCGTCGGCGTCCTGCATCTCCCCGAGCGGTATCCGCCGCCGGACGATGTCCACCCCGACGACCTTCCAGGGTCCGGAGGCGGAGGCCCTCACGCCCTCCAGGCCCTCCCCTCCGGGGTCGGGGATCCCGGAGAAGACCAGTTCATGGACGCCTTCCTCGAGGTCGAGGGTCGCGACCCGCTCGACGTCGGCACCGCCCCGGTAGAGGAGCACGGATGAGATCGACGACTCGACCTCCTGTCCGGCATGGAGCACCGCCGCGTCGACGAACATCGAGCTGGCGAGCAGGAACAGGCCGCGTTGGAAGGCGGATCGGATCATGGATTCCTCCGGTTTCCCACACGCTACCCGCCGAGGAACGGCAGAATGGAGCAGGAAGAACGTCCATGCAGCCTCGCACCATCTCCAACCTCTGCTGGATCGTGAGTGGCCTCGCGATCGCCGGATCGCTGCTCTGGATCGGCCTGGCCGAGGACAAGGGCCTCGCCATCCTCCTCGGCATCGCCGCGGTGGGCCTGGCCCGGATCCTCGTCGGGGACGTCGCCCGATGGAACGAGGAGAAGGCCGCCGGACGGCACGAGAACGAGGACGAGGACATCGAGTCGCGGGATCGGGAACCCGATAACCGGTAGCGACCTCTCAACCGGGGAACCGGCTCAATCCAACCCTCCGGCCAGCCGATCTCCTCGACATGCCACGCTTCGATCTCGTCTGCATCGGTTGCGGTCCCGCGGGGGAGACCGCCGCGGTCACCGCCGCGGAACAGGGACTCCGCGTGCTCGTCGTCGAGTCCGCCCTTCGTCCCGGTGGCGCGATGGTGAACACCGGCACGATCGCCTCGAAGGTCCTCCGGGAGACCGCGCTGGTCTGTTCGGCCTTCCGACGACGTCCCGTCCCGGGGATCGAGGCCCGCCCCGACACGGATCTCTCCATCTCGGCGTTCATGGCGCGGACGACCCTCGTCCAGATGGAGGAGCACGATCGCATCGAGGAGGAGATGGACCGCCTCGGCATCGAGGTGCGTCATGGCCGCGGTCGCATCGCCGGCCCCCACGAGGTCGAGGTGATCGGCCCCGACGGCTCGATCGAACGGGTCGAGACCGGGCACGTGCTCCTTGCGACGGGGTCGCGTCCCGCCCGCCCCGACTGGATCGACTTCGACCATCCGCGGATCGTGGACGCTGACGGGCTCCTCGCCCTCGAGCGGATGCCGAAGTCGCTGGCCCTCGTCGGCGGCGGCGTGATCGGAAGCGAGTACGCCTGCATCTTCGCGGAACTCGGCATCGACGTGACGCTGGTCGAACCGAGATCCGGCATCATGCGATTCCTCGACCCGGAGATCGGGGCGAGGCTCGAGGCGGAGATGATCGAGTCCGGCATCGACCTCCGACTCGGCTCCAAGCCGGTGGCGGTCTCCGGCCACGACGACCATGCCCGCATCGAACTCGATGCCGGAGACGTCGTCGAGGCGGACGTGGTGCTCTGGAGCCTCGGTCGACAGGGGAACTCGAACGGCCTCGGCCTCGAGAACGCCGGCATCGAACACAACGATCGGGGTCTCGTGACCGTCGACGAGGACTACCGAACGACCTGCCCGTCGATCCATGCGGTCGGCGACCTCATCGGATTCCCCGCCCTGGCGTCGACCAGCATCGAGCAGGGCCGCGTCGCCGCGTGCCGCATGTTCGACTTCGACGAGGACCGAGCGCTCTCCGCCACCGTGCCGATGGGCATCTACACCATTCCCGCGGTGGGTCATGTCGGCATGACGCTCGAGGAGGCCGGCACCGCCGACCTCGACGTGGTCGTCGGTCGAGCCTCGTACCGACGGAACTCGCGTGGCCGGATGCTCGGGGACGATCGTGGCCTGCTCAAGCTCGTCGTCGAGCGCGGTTCCGAACGGATCGTCGGCTGCTCCGTGGTCGGGGAGGACGCGACCGAGCTGGTCCACCTGGCCCAGTTCGCGATCTCGACCGGCACCGGCCTGCCCTGGTTCGAGCAGGCGTGCTTCAACTACCCGAGCCTCACCGGCCTCTTCCGCGAGGCCGCGGAGGATGCGCGGGCCGCTCTTCGCATGGCGGGGAATCGCCGGGCCGCCTGAGCACGCGATCGAGAGACCGCTCGCCCGATCGAGGTAGAGTCCGGCGTCGAACGACCGGCCCCTCCTCACCCCGCCGAGCCTCCACATGCCCATCCCGAACCCCGCCGTGATCCTCGTCACCGGTGCCTCGAGCGGCATCGGCGCCGCGGTCGCCCGACATCTCGCCGCGCCCGGCCGGACGCTTCACCTGCAGGGGCGGGACGAGGACCGACTGGCCGCGGTCGCCGCCGCGGCCGAGAACGATGGAAGCTCGGTCGTCACGCACCGTCTCGACCTCGCCGATGCCGTCGCCGTCGAGGAGGACGCGACCCGCCTCGCCGACCTCCTTCCCCGGCTCGACGGGCTGGTCCACTCGGCCGGCATCGTCACCCTCTCCCCGGTCGAAGCCTGCCGGATCGAGGATCTCGACCGGCAGTACCACGTGAACCTTCGCTCCCCCTTCGCCTACACCACCGCCCTCACGCCGGCACTCGTCGCGGCCCGGGGACAGGTGGTGTTCGTGAACTCCGGCGCGGGCCAGCGGGCCAGCCCCGGATGGAGCCAGTACGCGGCCACGAAGTTCGGACTCCGGGCCCTCGCCGACGCCTACCGGGCGGAGGTGGCCGATCGCGGCGTCCGGGTCACGACCGTCTATCCCGGTCGGACGGCGACGCCGATGCAGGCCGAGGTCCATCGACAGGAGGGCCGCGACTACCAGGCGGAGGCCTTCGCGACCGCCGAGGACGTCGCGAGCAGCATCGTGCACGCGCTGGAGATGCCGCGATCGGCGATCGTCCCCGAGATCTCGGTGCGGTGAGGTCGGAGGCGCGGGCTAGAACTCGACCCGCTGCAACTTCGCGTACTCGAGGACGAGGGTCTTCCTCCCGGCGGCCTTGAAGTCCACCACCACCGAGTGAACACGTCCCCTCGGCATGAAGCTGGCCACGACGCCGGTCCCGAACTGGGCGTGGCGGACCACCGTTCCCGCGCGGAAGGCCGCGGCGAGCCCCTCGCCCGGATCCTCGTCGTACTCGATGCGAAGGCCGTCCTCGTCCTCGTCGTCGGTCCCCCACGTGTCGGCGAGATCCTCGCGTTCGCAGTGCTCGTCCGGGATCTCCTTGAGGAACTGGCTGGCGATCGTCGCCTGCCGCATCCCGCGAACCGTGCGGATGCCCGCGGACGTCACCATCAGGTCGCGTTCGGCCCGGGTCATGCCCACGAAGAAGAGCCGTCGCTCCTCCTCCAGCTCGACGTCGCTCTCACGGGCCCGGCTGTGCGGCAGGAGGCCGTCCTCGACCCCGACGATGGCGATCGCGTGGTACTCGAGGCCCTTCGCCGCATGGAGGGTCATGAGCGTGACGACGCCGGATTCGGAGTCGATCGCGTCCGCATCGCTCACCAGCGCCACCGACTCGAGGTACTCGCGCAGTGCGAGCGCGAGCGGGATCGTGCCCCCCTCGGATCCATCGAGCGATGGGGGAACGAAGTCGCTCGCCGCCGAGACCAGCTCCGCGAGGTTCGCCTGTCGCTGACGCTCCTCCTCGCTCTCGAAGGCGGCCTCCGGCCGTTCGAGACCGCTCTCGCGGAGCACCCGGGAGACGAGGTCGCCCAACCCGGTCGAGTCCCCCGCTTCCAGCTCGCGCCGCCACTCGGCCACGATCGCCGCGAATCCGAGGACCGCCTTGCGACTCCGCGTGGCGACCTCGCCGAGGAGGGACTCGTCGCCGCAGGCCTCCGAAAGGGACCGGCCGTGGGCCGCGGCCGCGGCCTCCACCCGCTTGATCGTGCTCTCGCCGATGCCTCGGGTCGGGACGTTGACGATCCGGCGGAAGGCCACGTCGTCCGCCGGGTTCGCCAGCATCCGCAGGTACGCGAGCGCGTCCCGGATCTCCTTCCGGTCGTAGAAGGCGGTCCCCCGGGCGATCACGTACGGCACGCCCTCCCGTCGAAGCTGGTCCTCGAGCACGCGGCTCAGGGCGTTGACGCGGTAGAGGATCGCCATCGACCGCCACGGCAAGCCCTCGTCGGCGAGCCGGCGAAGATGATCGACGACGTGCCGGGCCTCCTGGTGCTCGTCCGCGAGCTTGACCACGCGGATGGGCCGCCCGTCCTCGAGCTCGGTCGTGAGTTCCTTGGCCTTGCGACGGCGGTTGTGGCCGATGACCTCGCTCGCGGCCCGGACGATGTGCCCCGTGGAGCGGAAGTTCCGCCCGAGCGGGATGGTCGTCGCCCCGGGGTGATGCTCCTCGAAGTCGAGGATGTTCCGGATGTCGGCGCCTCGCCAGGCGTAGATCGACTGGTCCGGATCGCCCACCACGAAGAGGTTCCCGTGCGCCGCCGCGATCGCGTTCGCGATCACGAACTGCGCGTGGTTCGTGTCCTGGTACTCGTCGATGAGCACGTAGCGGAAGCGTTCCTGGAGCTCGGTACGGACCGCGTCGTCCTGCCGGAGCAGCCGGGCGGAGTGACGGAGGAGGTCGTCGAAGTCGACGGCGTGGTTCGCATCGAGGATCGACTGGTACGCGTCGTACGCCTTGGCGACCATCCGTCCGTGGAAGTCCCCTGCGTCGGCCCGGAAGTCCTCGGGCGACTGGAGGGCGTTCTTCGCATGGCTCACCTGCGCGAGCATCGACTGCGGCGGCCAGTTCGTCGAGTCGAGGCCCGCCTTCTCGAGCGCCTGCTTCATCGCCGCCCGCTGGTCGGAAGAGTCGTAGATCGAGTAGTCGGGCGAGATGCCCGCCGCCACGGCGTGATCCCGCAGGAGCCGCGCACAGAAGCCGTGGAAGGTGGCGACCGTCAGTCCTCGTCGGCCGGGCACGTCGGGCGGAAGCAGGCGATCGACTCGATCCCGCATCTCGCCGGCGGCCTTGTTCGTGAACGTGACCGCGAGGATCTGCCAGGCGGGAACGCCGATCGAGACCAGGTGCGCGATGCGACGCGTGATGACCCGCGTCTTCCCCGAACCCGGACCGGCCAGGACGAGTGCTGCGCCGTCGACGTGGATCGCCGCCGCCCGCTGGGCTTCCGTGAGGTCGGAGAGCAGTGAGTCCTGGTCGAGGGCCATCGCCCGAGTGTACGGGGTTCGTTCGGGATCGGTATCGACCTCGATCGAGTCGTGTTGCAGTTGACCGCCCATCCACAACGGATGGGGTAGCGGCGCGTTGCGGCGCGGCGTCCACAACTACATGGTGTGCTGGACACTTGGAAGCCAGGAGATACGATGAACCTGGCTGAGTTGTTTGCAAGAAATTGCCAGAGTTGTGAAAGAACGGCCAAATGTGGTGGTTTTAGGGTTGCCACCACAACATATGGTGGTGAAGATGTGCCACATCGTCCATATCGGCCTGGACAGGTCGATCGCGGGCGCGACTCCCCAGGAGCACGATCGAGCGGGTTCTCGGACTGTCCAGTGATCTCGGCCATGTGCCGGGACTCGGACCTTGGAAGGTGCTGGGTCGACGATCCACGCCGAGGCACCAGGGTCCCTCTGGAGGAAGAGATCGAGAGAAGAGGCCCGAACGTCGCTGTCGAGGGGAGAAGGATGACGGGCTTGATCGGTCTCCGGACTCGATCCGCCCAGAAGTGGTCGCCATGACGGCGACATCGTGAGTCGGAGTCGGCCGCAGGATGCAGCCACCTCCGGCAGCCCCGAACCGCTTGCCGACCCGGCGGTTCGAGGCGAGGCGTGGGTCGGCTTCGGGATCGTTCCCCTGCTCGCTCGAGCACGATCCCGGTCAGGAGTCGTGAACCATGGCATGGGCTGTCGCCATCCAGAGCCTTTCCCGCCCGTGGTTCCCTTCCACCCCCTCGCTTGTGACCGACCGGCGATCGACGCCGATTCGGACCGTTTCCAGTCTCACGGACCTTGCGGCTACCCGCATCGCCGGCCGGACGACGTGACCTCGAGTCGCGTTCGCTCCTCGCCGGCTTTGCGGGTGCGTCGCCGATCCGTTCCACATCCACCAGTTGACATTAAGACGACCCAGGACGCCCACAGATGAAGATTTCCCGCCGATTCACCAACCCGGAACAGGACGTGTTCGATACGGTCGAGTGGACCACCCGCTCGAGTCGCATCAGCAATGCGGACGGCTCCGTGGTGTTCGAGATGAACGATGCCCGGATCCCCTCGAGCTGGAGCCAGCTCGCCACGGACATCGTGGTCAGCAAGTACTTCCGCAAGGCGGGCGTCCCGCAGTTCGACGCGAACGGCCAGGCCCTCACCGACGAGAACGGGACGCCGGTCCTCGGCCCCGAGCGTTCGGTCCAGCAGGTCGTCACCCGCCTCGCCAGCTGCTGGCGTCACTGGGGTGAGCGCTACGGCTACTTCTCGACGCCCGCCGATGCGAACGCGTTCGAGGCCGAGCTCTCGTACATGCTGCTGCACCAGATGGCGGCCCCCAACAGCCCGCAGTGGTTCAACACGGGCCTGAATCTCGCCTACGGCATCACCGGCCCGGCCCAGGGACACTTCATCCCCGACCACTCGACCGGCTCGATCACGCTCGCCCCGGATGCCTACACGCACCCCCAGCCCCACGCCTGCTTCATCCAGCGGGTCGGCGACGACCTCGTCGGCGAGGGCGGCATCATGGACCTGTGGACCCGCGAGGCGCGGCTCTTCAAGTACGGCTCCGGCACGGGAACCAACTTCTCCCAGATCCGCGGCGAGGACGAGCCCCTCTCCGGCGGCGGCCGCAGCTCGGGCCTGATGAGCTTCCTGAAGATCGGGGACCGGGCCGCCGGCGCGATCAAGTCGGGCGGCACCACCCGCCGGGCCGCGAAGATGGTCTGCCTCGACCTCGACCACCCCGACATCGAGGCGTTCGTGGACTGGAAGGTCCGCGAGGAGCTCAAGGTCGCGGCGCTGGTCGAGGGCATGAAGCAGCTCCCGAAGGAGCAGCAGGACCTCGCGGCCGAGCTCGACCTTCGACTCGACTACGACTTCAACGGCGAGGCCTACTACACGGTCAGCGGCCAGAACTCGAACAACAGCGTCCGCATCTCGGACGACTTCTTCGACGCCGTCGACGCCGGCAGCGAATGGAACCTCGTGCAGCGCACGGACGGCGAGATCGCGAGGTCGATCCCCGCGACCGGTCTCTGGGAGCGAATCTGCTTCGCGGCCTGGAAGTGCGCCGACCCCGGCGTCCAGTACGACTCCACCATCAACGCGTGGCACACCTGCCCCGAGGGTGGTCGGATCAACGCGAGCAACCCGTGCTCGGAGTACATGTTCCTCGACGACACGGCGTGCAACCTCGCATCGATCAACCTGCTGAAGTTCTACGACCCCGAGACCCGGACCTTCGACCTCGACGGCTACGAGCATGCGATCGGCCTCTGGACGATCGTGCTCGAGATCTCCGTCCTCATGGCGAGCTTCCCGAGCGAGGAGATCGCCCGTCGAAGCTGGAAGTACCGAACCCTCGGCCTCGGCTACGCCAACCTCGGTGCCATGCTGATGCAGGCCGGCATCCCCTACGACAGCGAGTCGGGCCGGGCGATCGCCGGGGCCCTGACCGCGATCCTCACCGGCCGCAGCTACGCCGCGAGCGCCCTGCTCGCGGCCGAGCACGGTCCCTTCGCGGGATTCGAGGAGAACCGCGAGCACATGATGCGGGTCATCCGGAACCACCGCCGGGCGGCCCACGGCACCAGCCGCGAGTCCGGGGAGTACGAGTCCCTCCGGATCACGCCGGTGCCGATCGACCACGACCAGGTCCGTGACGCGAACTTCTTCAACTCGAGCGACATGCTCGCCCGGGCCACCACGGCCTGGGACGATGCGCTCGCGTTCGGCGAGAAGTTCGGGTTCCGGAACGCCCAGGTCTCCGTGATCGCCCCGACCGGGACGATCGGCCTGTTGATGGACTGCGACACCACCGGCGTCGAGCCGGACTTCGCCCTCGTCAAGTTCAAGAAGCTCGCCGGTGGCGGCTACTTCAAGATCGCGAACCAGTCGCTCCGTCCGGCCCTGACCTCCCTCGGCTACGAGGGCGAGCAGGTCGACGACGTGATCGCCCACGTGATGGGTCGCCTCGACCTCGCGGTCCCGATGCCCCTCGCGGACGGGACCCCGAACCGGGACGGCACCACCTTCCGGGACTTCCTGATCGAGAAGGGCTACGACAGCGACGCCCTCGTCGCCCTCGAGAACCAGCTCCCGACCGTCTTCGAGCTTCGATTCGCCTTCAACGCGTGGTCGATGCCGGCGTCCGTGCTGGAGTCCGTGGGTGTCGACCCCGAGGCGGCCCAGGCGGACATGGCCTTCGACGGTCTCAAGGCCATCGGCCTCACCACGGCGCAGCGAACCGTCCTCAACCGGATCATCTGCGGCACGCAGACCGTCGAGGGAGCCCCGCACCTCCGCGACGAGCACCTCGCCGTGTTCGACTGTGCGAACAAGTGCGGCCCCGACGGCGAGCGGTTCATCGCCCCGGAGGGCCACATCCGGATGATGGCGACGACCCAGCCATTCATCTCCGGCGCGATCTCCAAGACGATCAACCTTCCCCACGAGGCATCGGTCGACGAGATCGGCGCGTGCTACCGACTCAGCTGGGAGCTCGGCCTCAAGGCCAACGCCCTCTATCGCGACGGCTGCAAGCTGAGCCAGCCGCTGAACACCTCCGCGGACGTCGAGAAGGACGACGATCTCGAGGCCGACGAGGCCCTCGAGTCCTCGGGAGCCGTCGAGGCCGCGGACGCGATGCTGGAAGCCAGCCTCGAGGCCGCCACGGAGGAGACCCGTGTGATCGAACGGGTCGTCGAGAAGGTCATCGAGCGACCGATGCGTCGCCGCCTCCCCGACACCCGGGAATCCGTCACCCACAAGTTCAACGTCGCCGGCCACGAGGGCTACCTCATCGTCGGCCTCTACGAGGACGGGACCCCGGGCGAGCTCTTCATCACCATGGCGAAGGAAGGCTCGACGATCGGCGGTCTCATGGACAGTCTCGGGACCGCGATCAGCGTGGCACTCCAGTACGGCGTGCCGGTCCAGAGCCTGGTCACCAAGTTCGCCCACCAGCGGTTCGAGCCGATGGGGATGACCACCAACAGCGACATCCCGTTCGCGAAGAGCCTCGTCGACTACATCTTCCGCTGGTTCGGGATGCAGTTCGTCCCGGGCTACCGAGAACAGAACGCGCCGCGCAGGACGCCGGCGAACACCACGGCCTCGTCGACCGAGAAGACGAAGGCCGGCACCGTCAAGGAGGACATCGAGTGCAAGCAGTCCGATTCCGCCGGCTCCCCGGCGAAGACCGCTGGGACCCCACCGACCTCGCCGACATCCACGAGCGACACGGCCGCGAGCTCTTCGAGTTCCTCGATCGAGGCGGAGCTTCGCGACACCATCAAGACCACCCAGCTTCCGGATGGAACCACGACGACCGTCGAGTCCCATTCCGAGTCGTTGAAGTCCTCGGTGCTGAACCAGTCGAATGCGGCGCTCATGGGTGATGCCCCCGCATGCGACGTGTGCGGTTCCATCACCGTTCGCAACGGCACGTGCTACAAGTGCCTGAACTGCGGCAACTCGATGGGCTGCAGCTGACGTCCCGCGTCGCCCACCACCCCCCAACGACCGGGGGTGCTGGGCGACGCCGTTCCGATCCGGTCGGGCGAGGGCGTCACTCCGACGGCGTCTCGCTCGACCACCTTGCGATGGAAGTGGAGCTCGAAAAGGCTCGAGAGTGTCGACGAGTGGACGGACCCTCTCAACTGGTTGGTGACGCAGGGACGTGCGGACCCGACTCCCCTCAGTCTCCGCAGGGGTGACCCTCTCCACGAATCCACTTTCATCGCTTCTCTCTCACCTGACCGTCGCAACGACGGTCACATCCCCTCGCCCCCGTCGCGGCAGCCCACCGCCGTGACGGGGGTACTTTCTTTCTCGCCGGCCGTCCCCACCCCACGCCACCCTTCCCCGATAGCCTTCGCTCCATGTCGACTCCTCCCCCGGACGCTCATCGCCGCTGGATCGAAGCTCGGGAGCGAGCCCTGCGCGACCCCGATGGCTGGCTGTCACTCGTCGCCCTGCACTGGCTCGCCCCCGGAACGACCACCATCACCGCCGAAGGAACGCCGGACGAGCGGCGGGTCGTGCTGCCCGGGGCCGTCGACACACCGGCGGTCATTCTCGAACTCGACGACGCCGGGCTGAGATTCGACCCTGCCCCGGGTGTCCAGGCCACGCTCGACGGCCGCGAGGCGACCCCGGGAACGCCCCAACCCCTCGTCGACGACCGCGATGGACCAGCCCCGGTGCTGCGGGTCGGTC
>JAYZBK010000092.1:0-51175 GCA_036339295.1 Planctomycetota bacterium | reverse complement strand
GAACGTCGAGCATCGATCTCCCCCGCCCGACCGCGGAGGCGCATCCAGAGATCCATGACGGGATTGATGCGGGTCCGCGGATCGAGTCGCCGATCCAGCGGCCGGAACACCGAGGCGTCACGATCGATCGACGCGGCGGCGAGGCGTCCGACCGCGTCGGTCATGCCGGCGGTCATCGCCCGATGCCAGTCCGCGGTGGTCGGCGTCGTCGTTGCGGGGACCTCGATGTCGGATGCGGCGACGAGCAGCTCCGGTCGCTGGTCCTGCCAGAACGGGTACTCGACCGCCACGGCCATCACCTTCGGCGGGCGGGGGCATGCCGCCGCGATCGCCGCGGCCCCGGGGCGGATCCTGACCGGCTCGCGCGGGTCGGTGAACCGGCCCTGCGGCGTCAGCCCGAGGACGCATCGCTCCTCGTCGTTCTCGAAGCGTTCGAGGATGTAGGAACGCATCGCCTCGAGGGATCGCGGATCGTCGGGATCGATGCCGAACATCCCGAGCCGCCGGAAGAAGTCGAAGCGGGCCAGCTGGTCGGCGTCCATGGGCATCATCAGTTCGCGGGAGGAGCCGAACCGCCTCCAGAGGACGAGGCCAACGAGCGGGTCCCACCAGGAGGCGTGGGTCAGGAGGATGATGGCCGGCTCGTCGCCCTGGTCGAGCGCTTCGAGAACGGGCACGTCATCCGCGAGGATCCTCGCCGCATGGAACCGCCGGCGAAGCAGACGACCCGCGTATCCCGCGAAGAACCGGCGGAATCGCTTCGATGGACGAGCGGGAACGATTCCGCTCAGACCGCCATCGCCTGCTCTCGGCACTCCTCTTCTCCGATCGCGTGGTTTCGGGGGTCGCCGATTCCGAGGTCCTCGGCGACGGCCAGCGCGGCGGTCACGCCGCTCATCAGCACCATCGGGACGCCGGGGCCCGGGTTCGTGCTTCCGCCCGCGAGGTAGAGACCGTCCAGCGTGCGGCTTCGGTTCCGGGGCTTGAACCCGCCCGCGAGCCGGCCGTGACTCGCGAGACCGTAGATCGCGCCGCCCTCGGCGTTGTACATGCGGTCGATGTCCTGCGGCGTGAGGTGGCGTTCGACGACGATGTGATCCTCGATGTCCTCCATGCCGTGCCGCTTCAGCTTGTCCATCACGATCGGGCGGTACTGCTCGAGGAGACCCCCGGGACCGTGCCACTCCTGGCCGGGACGCAGGTACGGCGTGTGGATGAGGGCATAGAGCGCCTCGCCGCCCTCCGGGGCCTGGGCCGGATCGGTCCGGCTCGGCACGCAGAGGTACACCGAGGGATCGCGGGCGGGGATTCCGCGATCGTAGATGTCGGCGAACTCGTAGGACGGGTCGTTGCTGAAGAGGAAGTCGTGGTGGAGCAGGTGGTCGTACTGGCGATCGAGTCCGAGATACAGGACGACGCCACTGCACGCGGGCCGGTACCGCCGACCGATCCGGGCCTGTTCGTTGAGGCTCTCCTCGTCGCCGAGCAGGTCCCGGTAGGTCCGCTGGACGTCGCAGTTGCTGACCACCACGTCGGCGGCGATGGTGCGGCCGTCCTCGAGCTCGACCCCGGTGGTCCGGCCTCGTTCCTGCAGGATGCGACGGACCCCGACACCGGTCACGATGGTCGCCTCCTCCTCGCGAAGGATCCGCTCGAGACTGCCGGCCACCATGCGGGTGCCGCCCATCGCGTAGCAGCAGCCGTGGTCGACCTGCGCCGCGGCGATCAGCGTGAGGATCGCGGGTGCCAGGAACGGACTCGACCCCACGTACTGGAGGAAGTGCTCGCAGAGCTGGGCGAGGTGCGGTTCGCGGATGTGCTTGTGGATGGTCCGACCGACGGTGGAGTGCATCCGCATGCCGAGGACGTCCTTGAGGACCCCGGGCTCGGTCGTGGGCGTGGTCTTCATCATGTCGACGACCCCGCCGAGGTCGCGGTAGAAGAAGACCTTCTCGCTGAGCCCGTACATCCTCCGGCTGTAGTCGATGAACGACCGCCAGCCGGCGCCGACGCCCTGCCCCGGGAACTGCCGGTCCATGGCGGTGGCCATCGTGTCGACGTCGCCACGCAGATCGATGACCGTCCCGTCGTCGTAGAAGCACCGCCACTGCGGATCGAGATCGACGATGTCGATGTAGTCCGACACGTTCCGACCGGTCCGCGAGATGATCCCCCGGATGACCTGCGGCATGGTCAGGATGGTCGGCCCCATGTCGAAGGTGAAGCCCTGCTCCTGCAGGACGTTCATCTTCCCGCCGAGGTGCCGGTTCCGATCGACGATGGTGACGTCGAGGCCCCGGGTGCTCAGTTCCACGGCGGACGCGAGTCCGGCCAGACCACCGCCCACGACCACCACTCGCTTCCTGTCGCTCTGCATCTTGCCATCCAAAAGTGAATTCGGGAACGACGCGGCACGCGGTCGCCGGTCGGCTCAGTGTTCGTCCACCGGTGGTGGCGGAGTCGCGCCACGCCCCATCCGGTCCACGAATCCTCGGAGATACGCCTTGGCTCGCTCGTCGGGTTCGCCGGGGGGGACCCGGAGCCCGCCGGTCCGGCTCACGACCACCGGCCTCGTCATCTGGAGAAGCCCCTCGACTCCCTGGCTCGCCCCCCAGCCGCTGTCGCCGACCGGTGCCAGCGTCGCCGCGGGATGGGCGAAGGGCACGATCGTGTCGTTGACCGTCACGAGACCCCCGCCGAGCTCGAAGACGAGGTCGTCGACCCTGGACGGATCCCGGGTGAACACGCTGGTCGCGAGATGCTTGCCGCCCCGACGATGGAGCTCGAGCAGCTCGTCGCGGTCCCGCCACGAGGCCGTCACGACGAGCGGACCGAAGTGGTCCGCGGCGAAGGCCTCGGCGTCGATGGGGCAATCGAGGACGACGTGCGCCCGGACGACGTCGTCGGAACGTGGATCGTCCGCGAGACTCGCGAGCCTTCCACCTCGGGCGACGGCATCCGCGACGAGCGATCGGTGACGATCGGCCGCGGCCTGGTCGATCAACCGGCGGAGCCCGCTGCCGGCCGCGAGGGGCACGAGGGCGGCGCCGAACTCGGCGGCGATCGACTCGTGCACGAGGATCCGGCGCGGTGCCATGCACGTCTGGCCGTGGTTCATGGTGAGTCCGGCCCAGACGACGCGGGCCGCGAGCTTCGGGTCGGCATCCTCGAGCACGATCGCGGAGTCGCACCCCGAGAGTTCGAGGGTCGAGGGAACGAGTCGTTCGGCGCAGGCGATCGCGACGTGGCGCCCCACCCGGGTCGACCCCGTGAAGACGACGTGATCGAGATCCGGGTCCTCGAGGAGCCGCGCGCCCGCATCACGCGCCGCGGGCCGGATCTCGAGCTCGTGTTCGTCGAGCCCCGCGGCCCGGGCGAGCTGGAGGAGCCTCCCCTGAGTCTCGGGCGTCCGTTCGGAGGGCTTCACGAGCACGCGATTTCCACCGAGGACCGCCTGGACCAGCTGCACCCCAAGGAGCTGGATCGGGTAGTTCCACGTCGCGATGATGCCGACGCGGCCGAGGGCGACGCGGCGAAGCCTCGAACGCTGTCCGAGCAGCCACCAGGGCCGGTCACGGAGCCGGCGATCGGCGAGCACGCGGCCGGCCTTCCGGGCGTGCCAGCGGCAGGCGGCGACGGTCGGGAGGATCTCGGAGGCGACGACCTCCCAGGCCGGCTTGCCGACCTCGCGTTCCGCGAGACGGGCCAGTTCGTCGACGTCCGCGGCGAGGAGCCTTCCAAAGGCTGTCGCCCATGCCCGGCGGGCGGGAGACGCGGGCGGGCCGAGCCTCGATCGGCTCGGGACCGAACGGTGATGATCACGCTCGGGAATCGACGGGGTGACCGAGGGAGCGACGGTCGGCGAAGTGGATTCGGGATGCTGCAAGTCGTCGTTCGGCATGGTCTCGACCCATCTGAACCTATGCGGCGTTTGTTCGGAAGTGCCGGAAGGCCAGATTCATGACTTTTCACTCTGTTTTTCCGCGGTACGATTCCCACGAACGCATCCACCCTCACTCGAGACCGAACCGACGAACATGATCGCACCGACACCGACTTCAACTCGTTCGGGCACTCCTCGCATCGGCGTCGTCGGCGCCGGACCGGGAGGCCTCGCCACCGCCATGCTCCTCGCCTCCTCCGGCGCGGACGTCGTGATCCACGAGGCCCAACCCGTGGTCGGCGGACGGACCAGGCGCCTCGAGGTGGGCGCCTACTCGTTCGACACCGGACCGACCTTCTTCATGATGCCGTGGGTCCTCGAGGAGGTGTTCTCCCGCTGCGGCCTCCGTCTCTCGGACTTCGTCGAGCTGCAGCGACTCGATCCGATGTACCGGCTTCTCGTCGGACGTCCCGACGATTCACCGCTGAAGATCGATGCCACGCAGGACGTGGATCGGATGGCGGGGATCCTCAACGGGATCGAGCCGGGTGACGGCGACGCGTTCCGACGCTTCATGACCGACAACCGACGCAAGCTCGAGCTGATGACCCCGATCCTCCGGCGTCCGATCCGCTCGTTCCTCGACCTCGTGCGGGGGGATGCCATCAAGGTCGGGCCCAGCCTGAAGCCCTGGCAGTCGGTCCACGGCAACCTCTCCGGGTACTTCAGGAACGACCACGTCCGGCTCGCCCTCTCGTTCCAGAGCAAGTACCTCGGCATGAGCCCGTTCGAGTGCCCCGGCCTCTTCTCGATCCTTCCCTTCATCGAGTACGAGTACGGGATCTGGCACCCGACCGGCGGATGCAACGCCCTCGTCCGCGGCATGGCGGAGGCGTTCGAGCGGCTCGGCGGGCGCATCGAGCTCGGGGACCCGGTGGAGGCGATCGACTTCGACGGCCGACGCGCCCGGGGACTTCGCACCGGGACCGGAAGCCACCGGTACGACGAGGTCGTCATCAACGCGGACACCACGTGGGCGCTGAAGAACCTGATCCCCTCGCACCTGAGGCGGAAGTGGTCGGACGCCAACGTCGACCGCAAGAAGTACAGCTGCTCGACGTTCATGCTCTACCTCGGCCTCGAGGGCGAGGTCGACCTCCCGCATCACACGATCTACACGTCGCGGGCCTACCAGCAGAACCTGCGGGACATCGGCGAGGGTCGGCTGACCGACGATGCGTCGACCTACGTGCACAATCCGTCGAGGCTCGATCCGACGCTGGCACCCGAGGGACATTCGTCGCTCTACGTCCTCGTCCCCACGCCCAACAACCAGGCCGACATCGACTGGAGCACGGAAGGGGCCCGCTACCGGGAGGAGACGCTCGACCGGCTCGAGACGGTCTTCGGGATCGCCGGCGTCCGGGACCGCATCCGCGCCGAGCGCGTGGTGACCCCCGCGGACTGGCAGGCCGAGAACATCAACGTCGGGGCCACCTTCAACCTCGCCCACGGTCTCGACCAGATGCTCCATCGCCGGCCCCAGCACCGGCTCGAGGAGGTCGACGGCGTCTGGACGGTGGGTGGCGGGACGCATCCCGGCTCCGGCCTCCCCGTGATCTTCCTCTCCAGCCAGATCACCGCCGATCTCCTCTGCCGCGAGAAGGGCCTCCCGACCACCGAGGCGTGGACACCGATCGAGGCGGTGACCTCCTGATCCTCGTACCATCCGAGGCGTGACCCTCACCTACGCCGACTACCTCCGCATCCCGGAGCTTCTCGAGCTCCAGTCGCCGCGATCGGACGGACCCGAGCACGACGAGCTCCTGTTCATCGTGATCCACCAGGTCTACGAGCTCTGGTTCCGCCAGCAGCTCCACGAGACGGAGTTCCTCATCGAGAGGCTGGATGCGGACGACCAGATCTCCGCCGAATCGACCCTCGGTCGGGTCCTCACCATCCTCAAGACGATGGTCGCCCAGATCGACGTCCTCGAGACGATGACTCCGGTGTCCTTCCTCTCGTTCCGGTCCTTCCTCGCGAGTTCGAGCGGCTTCCAGAGCGTGCAGTTCCGGGAATGGGAGTTCCTGCTGGGCCACAAGCGGACGAGGCCCCTCGAGAACTACCCCGAAGGCTCGCCCGATCGCCTGCGACTCGAAGCGCGACTCCAGCAGCCCAGCGTGTGGGACACGGTGCTGCGGTTCCTCGGCCGGCATGGCGTCGACGTCCCGAAGGAGGCGACCGACCATCCCGTGGACCAGGCGACCGAGGCATGCCCGGCGCTCCAACGATCGCTGATCGAGATGTACCGATCGGAACCGAGGCTCCGCGGGCTCTGCGAACTGCTCGTCGATCTCGACGAGGGGATCCAGGAGTGGCGGTACCGGCACGTCAAGATGGTGGAGCGGACGATCGGGTTCAAGCAGGGAACCGGTGGCTCGCCGGGCGTCGCGTATCTCCGGGAGACGTTGTTCCGACCGCTCTTCCCGGATCTCTGGGCGATCCGCACCGAGCTCTGACGCCCGTCCCCCATCGACGCCGGGGACTCAGCGGACGATGCCGCCCTCGCCGCCCAGGATTCGCAACCGCCCGCTCCTCAGGTCCCACTGGACGCGCTCGGCGCGGATCGGCGTGGTCGCCGCCTTGGACTGGACGGTCACGACCCGTCCGGGCGCCGCTCTCAGCATGGCGATTCCGGTGTCGACGTTGTAGTCGAACTCCTCGCACTCCACGTCGTGGTCCGGCGTGCGGACGAAGACGCGGCCGATGCCGCGAACCCGCACGATCTCGGCGGGCCCTCCGAGTTCGATCCCGGTCTCGACCTTCGCGACGGCTCCCGGGGCGTCGGCCTCGGGCCGATCGAGCGTCACCTCGAGCCGATCGCCGGTGAGGCTCATGGTGTCCTCCTCGGCGAGCCCCGCATGGAGGACCTCGACCCCCTGCTCCATGACGACGAGATACCGGCCACCGATCTCCCGGTTCATCGTCATCCGCTTCTCCCAGCGGAACCGGGACGTCCCGTCGACGCCGAACCCCGTCGCGGGACCGTCGACCGCCGCACGGTCGCCGGGCGGCCGCGGATCGTGCACGAGCAGTCCGCCGGCTCCGTCGACCGCCGCCTCCCCGGTCTCCACCCGGTACTCGACTCGATCCCCGGTGACCCGGAAGAGCCGGGGATCCCCGGTCTTCCGATCATTGTCCCAGGTGCGACTCTCGAGGACCGCATCACCTCGGGCGATCATGCGTTCGAGACTCGTCTCTCCCTCGCGTGCGAGGAGCTCGCCGCCTTCACGCCGTTTCTCCTCGGTCTGCACCCCTCCCGCGGCGTGCTTCAGGTCGAGGACCACCTGCCGGGCGTCGAGACGATCGCTGGTCCGGGCGTCCGGCGTGCTTCGAACGCGAACATCGCCTTCGAGGTCGAGTCGGCCACGCGTTCCGTCGTCGGCCTGGCGGTAGGACATGGCCTCCCGCCACGTGGCCTCGAGCGACGTCCTCGTCGTGGGATCCGGGCGCTCGATCCGCTCGATGCTCGGCGCGACCACGGGCTCGTCGTAGTACCGGAAACGACCGGGACCCGGGCTCCGGACGGTGCGCTTGGCATCGTCGAGACGCACCTCCCGCATGCGGTCGGCGATCACGTTCCCGCGAACGACCATCACGTCCTCGCCGAGAAGCTCGAGGAGCCCCGCGGCGGCATCGCCCTTCAATCGATCGGCGAACACCCGAGCCCCTTCATCGAGCCTCACCTGCACCGCCTCGGTGGCGGAGAGGCGGTGGACCTCGACGTCCCCCATCGCGGCCTCGCCCTCGACGAGTCCGCCGGCAAGCCCGCGGTCCCCGTCCGAGCCCTCGCCGTCCGACTCGCGGAAGGTCACCACGAGACGTTCGGTCCAGAGCGTCTGCGCCTCGTCGCTCGCGGCGACCCCGCCTTCGGCGATCATCTCCGTCGGGATGGTCCGCCCGTCCTCGGTCTGCGCGAGCCCGAGGTCGATGGTCCCGGCCTCGAGGGAGCCCGACTCGCCGACCCGATCGACCTTCGCCCCGCCCAACGCGAGAATCCGTTCGATCGCGTCGGTCGCGCCTTCCGGATCGAAGTCCACCACGAGGGAATCGGAGCCGAGCTTGAAGTCGTCGCTCGCGACGAGCACGTCGCCACTGAACCGAGCCTGCTCGAGCCGGGCGTCGCTGCCGTCGACGAAATCGAGGTCGACGCCCCCCTCCCAGACGATCTCGAGCCGCGGAGCGGCTTCATCGTCGTCCGCCTGCCGGATCGCGGACGCGATCGCCGAGGCCAGGGCGGCTCCCGATCCGCCCGCGTTCGAGGCGAGCATTCGCCTGATCATCAGGTCGGAACCGATCCGCGTTCCGGCCATGGCGGCCCGGAGCGGCGACGATTCGACGTCCGCGAGCACCATTCGCCCGGGGCCGACGAGTCCGCCGCGGGAGTCGAGTCGCTCGAACCAGAATCGGCCGCCGTCCAGCTGGAACCGGGGGCTGTCGATGCGGAACGGATGGGTCTCGCCGCCAAGGATCTCGACCCGGTCGTTCACGCCGCGATACTCGAGACGTTCGGCGGTTCCGGTGGCCTCGTTCCGGGCATCCTCGAACTCGATGCCGCGGCCGTCGACACCCTCCACGACCAGGAAGGTGTCCCCATCCTCGCCCAGGAGGGAAGTCGCCTCGGGAGCGGGGGTCATGACCAACCTCCCCGAGTAGTGGACGAGGACCTCCGACTCGTCCTCGACCGCCTCGAAGCTCACGGGTCCCACCGAAGTCGTGGCGTTGGCCGCGATCACCGACGCCAACGGAGCCGGGTCCGCGAACGAGGTCCGGGACGGATCCGAACTGGAATCCGCGGCGGCGTCCGCGCGGGAGAGACCCCCGCCGTCGGTCGAGCCGAGGGTGAACACGGCGACCAGCCGGTCACCGCGAACGACGCTTCGATCGATCCCGCCGCCGGCCGGTTGGCGAAGTCGTTCGATGCGGACGTCGTCCGCGAGGACGAGTCGGTAGACCGATTCCGGATCGACGCCCGTGGTCGAGGGCTCGTCGTCGACCGAGGGAGCCCCCGTCCCCGAAGCGGCCCTTCGACCGCCGGCAGGCGGGGAGGCCGGGCTCGATGCTCGAGCCGGTCGATCCTCGGCGGCTCCGGTCGCGGGTGTCGCCGACGTCCTCCGATCGGTCGAACCGAGACCCGCACCGGAGAGGATCCGGATGGGTTCGAGCGCCCTCGCGACCGTGAGGCGCTCGATGCGGGCGCCGTCGCGGGAGAGCACGATTCGAAGGTCCTCGCCGACGAACACCGCATCGGCGGATTCGAGGCGGACACGCCTGCGACTCCGGATCTCGCCGATGACGGAGTCGTACTCGGCGTCTTCCGCATCGATCACGACCGAGGGGACGCCTTCGTCCGGGTCGACTCCGGGTTCGAAGATCCGGATCGCGACGTCCCCCTCGAGGCGGCCCGACTCGATCGCCTGTTCGGGAACCCGCATGGTCCCGTCGAGGGCCTCGAGCTCCACCAATCGACCGTCCCCGCCGTAGAGCCGGGCCCATGGCCGTCGCATGCGAACCCAGGCATCGGGCATCGGGTCGATCCGCGCGGCGCCGTACTCCTGCGCCAGGCTTCCGTCGGACCCGGCCACCTGGACCGAAGCCCCTTCCCGGAGCCCCGACAGCACGTCGCGCTCGATCGTGGTCGCCGGATCGTCGAGTTCCTCGGACGTCGGGACGGCGGGAATGACGATGCGATCGAGGTCGACCGTCCGACGCCGCTCCGACTCGACCTCCTCGCCCCCCAGCTGCCAGACCGCCAGCGCCAGGACGCCGGCCGCGACCACGCCGCCCGCGACGATGAACAGGGATCGTCGATCCGTTCGCCCGCCCCGATGCGCTTGCCGATTGTCGTTGATGCTCGCCATGACGCCTCCTGCGTTCGATGGACGGAACGAAGCCCGGCCGGGACCCGCTCGATCAGGATCCCGGATCGGATTCCGGCAGGGCATCTCGGTGGAACTCCACTTCGGCCTCCCAGAGACCACGAGCTGCCATGAGATGTTCGACGGTCTCTCGCACCGCGCCGCGTCCTCCTCCGGAGCTGGTGACGAGAACCGCCGCCTGCTTGACCTCGGGGACGGCATCCCCGACCGCTACAGGGTAGCCACACCGCTCGAGCACCGGCAGATCCGGCAGGTCGTCCCCGACCATCGCGGCCTGCCTGGATTCGAGGCCCAGCTCGGCGAGCAGCGCATCGAAGACCGGACCCTTGCGAGCGACTCCGCTTCGAACGATGTCGATGCCCAGTTCGGCGGCCCGGCGGCGGACCGCCTCGCCGTCGCGACCCGTGATGATCGCGACGATCCCGCCGGCTCGCTGCCACGCCCGCAACGCCGTTCCGTCCCGGACGAAGAACCGCTTGGTCTCGGTTCCGTGGTCGTCGATCAGGATCGAGCCGTCGGTGAGGACGCCGTCCACGTCGAGGCAGAGCAGTCGGACGGCGGTGGGATCGATCGCTGGCGCGTCATCCATGACCGAATCGTAACGAAACGACCGGTCGTGGACTTCAGGCCGTGCCGACGACGGCCTCGCGGGACTTCCTGCGTCGAGCCGCGGCCCGGAGCGTGGTGGCACAGGCGGCCAGGTCCTCCGCGACGGCGTCCAGTCGGGACGGTCGGTCCACGGGGTTCGGCGAGAGGCAGCGCTCGACGAGATCGACCAGCGGCTCGGGGGCCGAGGCCACCAGTCGATCGAGCCGGGGGCGGGAGACCGTGCCGTCGAGCCCCGCCGCCGCATACCGGCCGGTGAGCTGTCGATAGATCGTCGCGCCGAGCAGGAAGGCGTCGGTACGCGGATCGAGCGGGGCCCGTCGAAGCTGCTCGGGGGCGATGAAGCCGGGCGTTCCCTGGATCCGCGACTTCGAGTCGCCGACCATGGACGCCTGCCCGAGGTCGATGAGCGTCGCGGTCCCCTCGCCGGTGCGGATGAGGTTCCCCGGCTTGAGATCGCCGTGGACCCAGCCGAGCTCGTGGAGGTGCGCCAGCGCCGCCGCGGCCTCGCCGAAGATGGCGACGTTCTCCCACAGCGGAAGACGGCCCGACTCGTCGAGGGGCTGCCCGTCGACGAAGTCGAGCAGGAGCGCGATCTCGGTGGTGCGCAGGAGCTCGCGGTATCGGATCAGGCGACGCGAGCGACGAACCAGCGGCGAGGTCACCTTCGACCCGACCTGGTGTTCACGCTCGGCCTGCTCGAGGAACCGTCGCTCGCTCGCCTCGGTCGCCCGGACATGCTTCAAGGCGAGGAGTTCCCGGGTCTCCGGATCGCTCACGACGTAGAGGGCGCTGGCGGCGCCGTGGCCGAGCGTGCCGAGGACCGGATGTCCGTGGATCTGCTGGGGATGGTTCACGGCCGTGTTCTTCCCGCTTGGCCTCGCGGCGAAGCCGCCGAGGCCGGATCGAGTGCCTTGGTTCGACGAGGCCCGGGGCCGGTCGGCCACGAGCGTCGACGATCGATGGATCGCCTTCGCGACATCCTTCGGAAGCCCGCCCGCCCGGTTTCAGCAATCGAACGGGACGAGGCCCCACGTCGGTCGAGGACATTCCAAGCGTCGAATCCGCGAGCCGCCCCGGCAAGCCGGATTTGCCTCGAGTCGCAAGATCGATCATTCCACCGACGCGCCGCCGCGACCAGGCTCACGTGCCCCCCCCGGAGACCTGTCCCAGCACCCATGCGAGGTCGTAGGCGATGTGGGCGCCCGCCGCGATCCCGAAGCCCCGCCAGAGGTAGAGGACCGAGAACCACCCACCCGCCGCGAGGTAGAACAAGTGTGCAGCCGCCCCCTCGGGCCCGTGGGCCCACATGAAGAGCAGGCTCGAGACGGCGATCGCGACGGGAACCGCGACCTTCTCCGCGACCTTGAGGAGGTCGACCAGCAGGGTGTGGACGACCGAGATCAGGACCCAGCGGAAGACGAGCTCCTCGTAGAGCCCCGCACCGACGGCCATCGCCGCGAGCTCGAACACGCCCGGGTCCGGTGGCGGTGCATCGCCCCCCTCCTGCAGGATCGAAGCCGAGAAACCCCGGAGCACCACGCCGACCAGCATCACCGGCACCGCGGCGAGGACCGATTCGATCCACATCAACGGGACCGTCGGGCCCTCGAGTCGCCACGGATCCCGAATCATCACGTGCCACGCCAGCAGGCAGAGCACGAGCAGGATGCCCGGAACGGTCATCGTGGTCCACCACACGGTGGCGCTCGGACCGAAGACGTTCTCGATGATCGGCTGGAGGACGTTCCCGAAGACGTCGTCGATGCCGCGGTAGGCCACGAGCTCCAGCCCGGCGCCCGCCGGCGGTGCGATCGCGAGCGAGAGCTCGTAGACCAGCACGAACGGCAGCAGGAAGACGAGGATCGCCAGCGGTCTCTTGGAACGCTTCCAGTACGGCGGCGTCCCCGCGGCTTCCTCGATGGAGGCCCGCGGATGCGTCACGAGTCACCTCGTGGCATGGTTGTCGGTTCCCACGACCGCATCGTGGCGTCGCCCGTCGGGAGGGACTCGGTTCGGGACCGGAGGCACATCCTCCGGCACGGAGTCAGGCCGCGGACTTCAAGGCGGCAAGGTGCCGGGACAGTCGGCTCTTGCGTCGGGCGGCGGTGTTCCGGTGGATCGTGCCGGTGCAGGCGATGCGATCGAGGATCGCCTGGACCTTGCGGAACTCGGACTCGGCCTGCGACACGTCCTTCGACTGCACGGCGGACATGAACGCCTTGATCTGGGTCTTGATGCGACGCTTCCGCCAGTTGTTGAGGGCGCGCCTCTTGGCGCTCTGGCGGACTCGCTTCTTGGCTGATTCGGTGTTCGGCACGAGGCCCACTCCCAACGAGGTGCGAATCGGCCATTATCTTCAAACCAGCCAAAGATGCAACCCTCCCGGGGACGCTTCCGGCTCATTCTCGGGATTTGGGCCGCGGGCGGCGGGTACGATCGGGACGTGCCGATCACGCCCCCCCATCTCCAGTGTGCCGCCGCCGTCGACCGGCATGCGGACACCCGCACGGCCGCCTGGTCGGTGGGCGAGCAGCTCCTCGAGGGCCTTGGCGGCACCCCCTCCCTGGTCATGACCGTGGCGAGTTATCACCACGCGGCAGCCCTTCCCGAGGCCATGGCGACGATCCGCGACCACCTCGACGGTCCACCCGTCGTGGGCGTCACCTCCGCCGGCGTCCTGGCGAACGGGGAGGAGCACCATGCCGGGGCCAGCCTCGCCGCCCTCGCCATCTCCGGGCCCGGGGTGCGGGCGAGGTCGTTCGCCTTCGATCCGATGGACGGTCCCCCGGAGGCCTGGTCGCGGCCCCTGATTCGCAGCCGACTCCGGCCGGCCTCCCCCCCCAGGGCGATCGGCGTCTTCGCGGATCCGTTCTCGTCGGGCTCCACCGCGCTGGCGGAGGTCTTCGCCGGAGCCGCCCCGCCCGGAACCCCGATGGTCGGCGGCCTCCTCACCGGCGGCAGCCAACCCGGGACCAACGTGATGGTGACGGAGGACCGGGTCCTCAACGGAGGCGTGGTCGGCTTCGTCCTCGAGGGCGCGATCGATGCGACCCAGATCGTCGCCCACTCCGGGCGGTCGGTCGGACCGCCGATGGTCGTCACCGACGTCTCGGGGGGAACCGTTCGAGGCCTGTCCGGAAGACCGGCCGCCGAGCGGCTCGACGAGGTCGTCGCCCAACTCCCTCCGGCGGATCGGGAGCGACTCGCGGGACGGCCGTTGATCGGCATCGCGGCGGACGCCATGCAGCCGGTTCACGGCCGAGGCGACTTCCTCCTCCGCCCCGTCGCCACGGTGGATCGAGTCGGGGGTGGCCTGCTGGTGCCCGGCGGCGTCCCCCGCGGCGCCACCATCCGGTTCCAGGTCGTCGATGGCGACACGGAACGAGAGGACCTCGCCATGGCCCTCGACCTGGCCAACCTGGACGAACGACCGGTCCGGGGGCTGCTCGCCGCCAGCTCGATCGGGCGCGGACCCACGCTTCTCGGGGAATCCGGTCACGATGCCGCCCGGATCCAGGCGAGGCTCGGTGAGATCCCGGCCCTCGGTTTCGTCACGGCCGCGGAGATCGCACCGATCCGGAACCGGCCCTACCTCGCCGGGCTCGGACTGTCCGCCCTGGCGCTTCGCTCGCCTCACGCCTGACTCGCCCGTCTTCCCATCGATTGCGGCATCCCCCGCCATCGGGACCGGTTGAAGTGCCGGGCGACGGGTCCGAAGATTCCGGCGACTCGCCCCGGAAGGCCGATAATCGCAGCAACCGGGCGTCGGATCGGTCGAACCCGGAATCGAGGCGGCACGTGAAGCCGCCCCCCCACCTCCGTTCGAAGACAAGCTGGGATTCGACGGGCCGGCCTGCGACACTCGACGTGTCCCCCGTCCGAAGGCAGAACCCGGGAGCTCTCCACGCCATGGGCATCGGAACGATCCTCCTCGAACGCGGCCTGATCTCCGAGTCCCAGCTCGAGGAGGCGATCGCCGAACAGAAGCGGACCGGGGAACGACTCGACCACGCCCTGGTCCGACTGGGCCACGTCGGGCCCGACCGCGTGCTCGAGGCGATCGGCCGCCAGTTCGACATGCCGATCGTCGACCTCTCCGAGATCGACGTCGATCCGGAAGTCCTCGAGGTCCTCCCGTCGCGCCTCGTGTTCAAGCAGCTCTGCGTCCCGATCCGCCGCACGGGCAACGTGCTCCAGATCGCCACCTGCGATCCCTTCGAGCTGAGTGCGTTCGACGAACTCCGGCTGCTCACCGGCCTCGGCGTGGAGCTGGTCCTCGCCGACGAGCGCGACTTGAGGAAGTTCATCCGCGCCCACTACGGCGTCGCGGGCGACACCCTCGACGCCCTGAACGCCGACGACGAGGCCACCGTCACCGTCGAGGCCGGCGACGGCGAGCTCGATGCCGCCGAGGAGGCGAGCGTGGTCAAGCTCGTCAACGACCTGTTGCTCGAGGCGATCCGGGAACGCGCCACCGACATCCACATCGAGCCCTACGAAACCGAGCTCGCCATCCGCTACCGCATCGACGGCGTCCTCGGCGAGGCCGGGGTGCCGCCGACGGTCAACCGGTTCCGGAACGCCATCGTCAGCCGCCTGAAGATCATGGCGAGCCTGAACATCGCGGAGAAGCGGCGGCCGCAGGACGGCCGCATCACGCTCCGCCACAAGGGCAGGGAGTTCGACCTTCGCGCATCGATCATCCCGATGATGTTCGGTGAAGGGGTCGTGCTTCGCGTCCTGGACAGCGGCTCGGTCCAGCTCGGCCTCGACGACCTGGGCATGCCGTCGACGGTGCTCGACTGGTGGGACGGGCTGATCACCCGACCGCACGGGATCCTGCTCGTGACCGGTCCGACGGGATCGGGCAAGTCGACCACCCTCTACGCATCGCTCAACCGGATCGTGAGCGACGCGGTCAAGGCGATCACGGTCGAGGATCCGGTCGAGTACCAGGTCGAGGGCGTGAACCAGATCCAGGTGAACACCCAGACCGGGCTCGGGTTCGCCGCGGGCCTTCGCGCGATCCTCCGCCACGATCCGGACATCATCATGATCGGCGAGATCCGCGACCGCGAGACCGCGGAGGCGGCGGTCCAGGCCTCCCTGACCGGCCACCTCGTCTTCTCGACGCTGCACACCAACGACGCCGCGGGCGCCCCGACGAGATTGCTGGACATGGGCGTCGAGCCGTTCCTGGTGGCCTCGAGCCTCGAGGGCGTCCTCGCCCAGCGGCTCGTCCGGAGGATCTGCGACCAGTGCGGGACCCGCGTCCCCGTCAGGACGGGCGACATCCCGGCCGGCCTCGAGGCCCCCGCCGACGGGCTCGTCCCGGAGCCCGTGGGATGCCGGGAATGCCGTCGAACCGGCTTCCGGGGACGGCAGGGCGTGTTCGAACTGCTCCGGCTCACCGATCCCCTCAAGGAGTCGATCGTGAATCGGGAGTCCACCACGGCGCTCCGTCGGGCCGCGAGCGATGCGGGGGAGCTCCTCCCGCTCCGCGAGGCCGCCTGGTCCATGGTGCTCGAGGGCGTGACCAGCCCCGCGGAGGCCTTGCGGGTGATCCGCGGCTGAGACCACCTCGAAACGGTGATCGGACGCACCGGACGACATCGGATCCAGCCGTTCGGGAACCACCTCCCGGATCGCGACGAACCACGACTTGACGGGGATCGACCCCCCCCGGACACTGTGTGACCTGCAAGGGTGTCGGCTCACGGCTGCATGCCCCCGTTCCATGGCGATGCCCCGAGAAGGCTCTGGGACGCCCGAGACCCGTTCGCCCCCCGGGAGACCCCCGGTGGCCCTGGCGAGACCCGACTGCTACCGCCTCGATCCGAGGCGAGGAGACCCGAAGCAATGGCTAGAGGATCTGGTGCCGGTACTGGAGTGATCGTCGCTCTCGTCGTGAGCGTCGTCTGCAACGTCGGACTTCTGACGATCACCTTCATGATGTACACCGGCAAGGCCGAGGCCCTCGAGAACGAGGCCCGGGCGAAGTCGGAACTGAGTGCGTTCGTCTCGAACCAGGATCGTTCCGACGCGTTCGACCGAGTCCTCGACTCCGCGAAGCAGGACGGCAAGACCCTCTACCGCATGCTCGACGACCGTCGAGGCGCGGTCGCGACCTTCGTCACCGGCAACTCCGCGGCGAGCCTCGCCGAGATGCAGGCGAGCCTCGGCCTCTCCGAGGGCGACGTGGTCGCGAACGCGGTGAGCGACCTCCGGCGACAGCTCTCCTCCGCGAACAACTCGGTGTCCAGCCTCGAGCGACAGCTCGCCGACGCCCGGTCCTCCGAGCGGGAGCTTCGTGATCGAGTCGCGCAGGTCGAGTCGTCCGGCGACGAGAAGGTCGAGCAGGTCGAGCAGGAGTTCGAGGGCTACAAGGTCGCCGCGACCCGCTACCAGGAAGAGGTCGAGAACGCGATCTCCGCGATCGACGACAGCCGCGTCAAGCTCGACCGGGACTACCGCAACCGACTCGCGAACCTCCAGGGCCGTCTCGACGAGGCGAACCAGGAGAACAGCGTCTTCCGCGCGCAGATCGACGATCTCCGGAAGAAGACGGAGAACTACCGCGTCAAGCCGCAGAGCCCCGCGGAACTCGTCGACGGTCGCGTGGTCAGCGTTCCCGGAGCCGGTGGCCAGATCTTCATCGACCTCGGCCGCAAGGACCGCGTCGTTCCCGGCATGACCTTCGAGGTCTACGAGGACGCCTCCGCGATCCGCCCCGATCCCCGCACCGGCGAGTACGTCCGGGGCAAGGCCAGCATCGAGATCATCCGGGTGAACGCCGACACCTCGGCGGCCCGGATCACCCGTGAGATCCCCGGCCGCCCGGTCGTGAAGGACGACGTGATCGCCAACGCGGTCTTCAACCCCGACTACCGCTTCAAGTTCCTCGTGCACGGCCAGTTCGACATCGACGGCGACGGCCGCGTGTCCGAGACCGAGGCCGACGACGTCCGACGACGGGTCCTCGAGTGGGGCGGCGAGCTGGTCGAGGGCGACGAGCTCACCGGCGACCTCGACTTCCTCGTGCTGGGCGAGCAGCCGCCGATGCCGGCTCCCCTCCCCCCCGACAACACCCAGGCCGAGCTTCGTGCCTACCTCCAGCAGCGAGAGGCCCGCGAGCGGTACAACACGCTGTTCGGGCAGGCCTCGGACGCCCAGATCCCGGTGCTCAACTGGAATCGCTTCCGAACCCTGACCGGCATGTCGAACCGTTGACTCGCCGGCCCACACGCCCACAGGACATCACGCAAGCCGGACCGGGACTCCGGTCCGGCTTGTTCTTCATGGTGTCCACCCGATCGGGAATCGAGGAGTGAAGGTCGATCCCGCCTCCATCCTCGACGGCGACCTCGTCGAGCGGATCAGGCACCTCGCGGAGTACGTCCCGCTTCGGGCGCTGGCGATGGCGATGCAGTGCGTCGAGCCCTCGCAGAACCTCCGCACCGCGGACCTGATCGGTGACGTGTTCGCCCGCTGGGGCGCCGCACGGACGGAACGAGCAAGGGCCCACATCCGGCAGGCGATGCCCGAACTCCCCGAGGCCGAGGTCGACCGGATCGCCCGCGAGTCCATCCGCTACATGTTCCGGGTCTTCCTCGTGGACGCGATGTCCATGCCGCGGCTCGTGAATCCATGGAGCTGGCAGGAGCACGTCGAGCTCGATCGGTTCGACGAGGACCTGCAGCCGCTGGTCTCGGACGACCCGGCGATCCTGATCACCGGGCACATGGGCAACTGGGAACTCCTCGGGTTCACCCTCGCGACGGTCGGATTCCCGATGACCGCCCTCGCCCGCCCCCTCGACAACCCGCACCTCTATCGCTGGGTGCTCGGACTTCGACGGGCCCGCGGCCTGCGGGTCCTCACCAAGTGGGGCGCCGCCGATCGAATCTCCGAACTCGTGCGGAGCGACGATCCCGCCGATCGCCGCATCGCCTTCATCGCCGACCAGAACGCGGGCGATCGCGGCCTCCACGTCCCGTGGTTCGGACGCCTCGCCTCGAGCTACAAGTCCATCGGGCTGCTGGCGATGCGACACGAGATCCCAATCGTCGTCGGCACCGCGATCAGGACCCATCGCGATCGCTTCCACTACCGCGTCGAACTCGTCGACCGCTTCGGCCCCGAGGACTGGGCCGACGCGCCGGACCCCCTCTTCTACATCACCGCGAGGTTCAACCGCGGGCTCGAGAGCATCGTTCGTCGACACCCTGAGCAGTACCTCTGGATCCATCGGCGCTGGAAGTCGCGGCCCGCGTGGGAGCGGAAGGGCAAGGAGATGCCCGCGTCGGTCCGGCGGAAGCTCGAGGACCTCCCCTGGATGGACCAGCCGACGATGGACCGACTCCTCGCGACGGGTGAACCGGGAAGCGGGCCGTGACGGCGTCGTCCGAGACCGGTGCTCCGGGACGACTCGAGGGTCGCACGATCCTCGTCGTCGACGACGATCCCGACATCCTCGCCTCGGCCGGGCTGGCCCTCCAGGTCGAGGGGGCGGAGGTCGTCGAGGCGGCGGATGGGAACACGGCGGTGTCGCTCTTCCTCGCCTCGGACCCGGATGCCGTGGTCCTCGACATGATGCTTCCCCGGCGATCGGGCTTCCTCGTCCTCGAGAAGATCCGGGAGCACCGGGAGACCACCCCCGTGGTCATGGTCACCGCGAATCGCGGCCATCGACACCACGCCTACGCGGAGAACCTGGGCGTTTCCGCGTACATGGTGAAGCCGGTGCCGATGTCGAGGCTTCTGGATACGCTGGTCGACCTGCTCGAGGCGGGGAGGGACCGGTCCTCTCCGCCGGCAACCGAGGAATCGCCAGACCCATGACCAGCTACGCCGTCGAGATGCATCGGGAGGACGTCTCCAACCCCGAATCCATGCGCCCCTTCGGGAGCCGCGTCGAGCTTCGCGCCTCGCTCGAGCGGTTCAACACGTGGGCGGAGACCGACGGCGCGGAGGAGACGGAACTCTTCGGTCCCGGAATCTACGTCAGCCTGCCTCCCCACGACGCGGACGCCCCCGACGCCCCCATCTACAACTTCCAGATCAGCGAGGACGACGACACCATCTCCAGGGCGGTGCTCGCTCGACTCGCGAAGAACTTCGACTGGGATCTCATCGACATGTCCACGGGGCGACGGCTTCACCTCTACCGCCCGCCCGAGGACGACGACGTGGACTCGGAGGAATCATGACCGACGACGTGATCGTGCAGGGAACCGCCGTGTCCGGCGACGATCCCGAACGCCTCCGGGCGGCCCTCGACGATGCCTTCGACTACCGCGGCGACGTGACCGTCGTCCGTCGGGACGGCACGGAGATCTCCGGCTTCCTGTTCGATCGGCGGGGCGAACGGGTCTTCGACTCGTCCGTCGTCCGAATCCTCCCCCCGGACAGCGACGACCGGGTCGAGGTCGGCTACCCCGACATCGCGGAAGTCCGCTTCAGCGGCAAGGACGCGGCCGCCGGGCGAAGCTGGGAGAACTGGGTTCGGCGCTACGCCGAGAAGAAGCTCGCGGGCGAGGAGGCCAGCATCGAGAGCGAACGGCTCGACTGAGTCGACCCCGACGCCTCCCCGACCTGCGACAGCTCCTGGTCGATCCGGGCGAGCTGCTCGTCGATGACGTTCCGGGCCCGATCGAACACGTCCACGCCGGTCACGTGCGCAATCGCATCGCGGCGACCACCGTTCCGGAGCCTCGAACGAACCAGGTCGGCATCGCGTTCGGTCTGCCGAGCCGTGAAGACCAGCTGGCTGCGAAGCGCGATCAACGCCTCGACTCGTCGCCGTGCAGGCGACTCGGCCGAGCCCGCCAGCCGCAGCGACGGCATCGTCTCGATCGTCGGGAAACCTGGTTCTCGGTTGGCGATCGTCACCGGGGGACATCGGCGGGAAGCGTGCCTCCACGCCAGTTTCGCTCGTCAGGCCCCTCGGAGATCGCGTTCCTCGAGCCTCCGAGGGGCGTGCATCGGACGGCGACGGGTCGTCTGGATCCGGACCGGAGGCGGCCCTCCGGACTCGATCGCCTCGATCGCCCTTCGAATGCCGCCGGAGACGGCCTCCTTCGACGCCCCCGCCGGACTGGACGCGAGGCCGAGGATTCGATCGATCTCCGAGGCCGGCGGGACGACTCCGTGCCATGCCCGGATCGCCGGGTGGGCCGTGGACTCCAGATCCTCCCCCGGATGGGCGAGGATCTCCGAGAGCTTCTCCCCCGGGCGAATGCCGGTCTCGACGCAGGCGATGGTGCCGGGACGAGCGGAGGGTCCGCCGGTCCCGGACACGACCAGCTCGAGGCCGTGGGCCGCCGCGAACCGGCGGGCGAGGTCGAGGATGAGGACCGGTTCGCCCATGTCGAGGACGTGGATCAATCCGGTGGGCGTGCTCCGGTCGACCAGCGACGCGGATTGGAGCACCAGCCCGGCCGCCTCCGGGATCGTCATCAGGTACCGCGTCATGCGACGGTCGGTGATGCCCAGCGGACCGCCCTCGCGGATCTCCGACGACCAGATCTCGAGCACGCTCCCGCTCGAGCCGAGCACGTTTCCGAAGCGGACGACCGAGCAGGCGAGCCCGGCGTCCGCCGATCGCCGCTGGACGGCGACCTCGGCGAGCCGCTTCGTCGCACCCATGACCGAGCTCGGTGCCACGGCCTTGTCGGTCGAGACCAGCACGAACTGGGAGGCTCCGACGGCGATCGCCGCGTCGACGGCGGAGAGCGAGCCCTCGAGGTTGTTCCTCAGGGCCTCGGACGGGTGGTCCTCCGAGAGCGGGACATGCTTGTGGGCGGCGGCGTGGAGGACGAGATTCGGCCGCGCCTCCTCGAAGAGCCGCAAGGTGCCCGGGCGTTCGGAGACGTCCTGGAGGGATGCCCGGCGACGGAGTCGCGGGAATCGACGAGCGATCCTGCGATCGATCTCGAAGAGGGCGTGCTCGCTCCGATCCATCATCACGAGCTCGGCCGGATCCAATCCCGCGACCGCCTCGCAGAGGGCACTGCCGATCGATCCCCCCGCTCCCGTCACCAGGACGCGACGTCCACGGCAGAGGCGTCGCACCGCGACCCGGTCGAGCGGTCGGTCGGCGCGATCGAGCAGCGAGGCGAGATCGACTTCGGGCAGCGACCTTGGACCGACCCCCGCCAGCAGATCGTCGATGGTCGGCACGAAGCGGTCCGGTACCGACAGTCGACGAAGGATCGTGCGGAGCGAGGTGAGAAGTTCCGCGAAGACCGCTGGCACGCTCACCAGCACTAGGTCCGGGGAGCAGGCCGCGACCATCTCGGCGAGACGCGAGGAAAGTTCCGATCGTCCGATGGCGTCGATGTCGAGTCGGCCCACGACCAGTGCCGGATCCGTCGCATCCCCGAGGCGGCCCTCGAGTTGGTCCAGCGCCGACGCGCATCCCACCAGCAGGAGACGGCCGTGCGCCTCGCCCTCGAACGGTTGCTGCATGTCGTGATCCCCCGGTGAATCGTCGGTGATGGGTCGAAGATCCCGACGATCCCCCGGATCGTCGCTCCACCTGCTCATCGATCCGTCGAGAGGCCGACTTGCGCGGGTCGCATCGATTATGCGGGAGATCGGTCCCCGGGCTCAGTCCGAGTTTTTATTACCGGACTCTTTATCCTCGTCGCGTCCGATTCGGGCGATCGACAGGCTCGCCGCCAGGCCCACGAGCACGAGGCCGATCCCCCCGCCCACGAGGGCCGGGCTCGGCGTGAACGCCCGGGTCGGCCGATGCTTGAGCGGAACCTGCTCCGCCTGGGTCGCGGTCTCGATGCGCTCGCCGCGGATGACGCTTCCGACCTCCGGCACGACCGGTTCCCGAAACGGCCAGAGCCCCGCGACGGCACCGAGCAGCAGGCCCAGCAGGGCGCCGAGGGTCACCTCTCGATGATGCCGAAGCAACCAGCGAACGGCATTGCTGACGAGAGCGATTCCGAGCAGCACGCCGATCCCGACCGCGACGATCGGTGGCGCCGCATCGACGATCGCCGAAGGGTTGGCGGACCGGACGGCGTCCGCCAGCGTGCTGATCGCGTCGAGCACGGCGACGTACTGCCCCAGGAGGAGCAGGAGGTAGCCCCCGCTGACGCCGGGCAGCACCATGGCCGCGGCCCCGGCGAACCCCGCCGCCCCGAGCCCGAGCACGCCCCCCCCGCCACCGGACTCGGCGACGCCGGACTCCTGGAGGATCGCCAGGCCGATCATGGCGACGAAGGCCACCGAGGCGGCGACGATGGCACCACGAGTGAGGGGACGGATCATGCGAAGCAACGTCGGTGCCCCACCGAGCGTCAGGCCGATGAAGAGGCTGTAGGCGATCCAGCGATGGACGAGCACGGCATCCCTCACCGTGCCCGCGAGCACTCCGATCGCCACGACGGCGGGAAGCGCGACCGCCACGAGCACGAGCCACGGATGCCAGCGACGAGCGAGCCGACTGACGGATGCGACGGCCTCGACGAACGCGGGGTACACGCCCGCGGCCAGCAGCATCGTGCCGCCGGAGATGCCGGGCACGAGATTCGCCAGGCCCATCAGCGCGCCGCCCATCGCCGCCCGGCAGAGGAAGAGCGGGGAGAGGGTTCCTTCGGGCTCCCGCGGCGTGCCGGAAGGATCGATCGGGCTTTCTTGGGATGGGGACATGGGTGCCGTTTCGATGACCGGGAGTCGTATACTGCGCGACGATCGGTTCCTTGGGTGCAATCGACCACGGCGGCGCTCCCACTGGAACCTTCGACCCCGGAAGACGAGGCGACCCGACGATGCACGAGGAACCCACGAAGGTGCTGGTGACCGGCGCCGCCGGCTACATCGGATCCCATGCGGCCCTCCGGCTCGTCGAGGGTGGGTTCGAGGTCGTCGGATACGACGACTTCTCCCGAGGCCATCGAGGTGCGGTCAAGGCCCTGGCGAAGATGTCGAACGACGCTCCCGGCGGCTTCCGCTTCGTGGAGGGTTCGATCTCGGATCGCGAGGGCCTCGCGGAGGTCATGCGGGCCAACGACATCGAGGCGGTCCTCCACTTCGCCGCGTTCGCCTACGTCGGGGAGTCGGTGGAGCAACCGCTCCGGTACTACGACAACAACACCGGAGGTGCCTGCCGGCTGCTCGAGGCGGTCGAGGACGCCGGGGTCGACCGCCTCGTCTTCTCGAGCACCTGCGCCACCTACGGGGAACCCCCGGCCGATCGGATCCCGATCTCCGAGGACTGCCCGCAGTCGCCGATCAATCCCTACGGACGCTCGAAGTTGATGGTCGAGCGGATGATCACCGACATGGCCGACTCGGCGAGGGCGGCGGGGCGCCCGTTCGCGGCGACCATGCTTCGGTACTTCAACGTCGCGGGCTCCGACCCGGAAGGACGCGTCGGCGAGGATCACCGGCCCGAGACCCACCTGATCCCGATCTGCCTGGAGGTCGCCGCCGGGAAGCGGGAGTCGCTCACGATCTTCGGAGAGGACTACGAGACGCCCGACGGGACCTGCATCCGCGACTACGTGCATGTCGTCGATCTCGTCGATGCGCACATCGCGGTGCTGAAGGCCATGCTGCCGGGCGACCTCCGGCGATACAACGTCGGTCTCGGTCACGGACACTCCGTGCGCGAGGTGGTCGACGCCTGCCGCAAGGTGACCGGACGCGAGATCCGCGCCGACTCGGGCCCGCGGCGGCCCGGCGATCCACCGACCCTCTTCGCCGATGCCTCCCGCATCCGGGCGGAGCTGGGCTGGG
Source organism: Planctomycetota bacterium (assembly GCA_036339295.1). GTDB lineage: Bacteria > Planctomycetota > Phycisphaerae > Phycisphaerales > SM1A02. The sequence continues at coordinate 26,989 of JAYZBK010000092.1, read as the reverse complement.
TGCCGAGATTCACATCGCTGGAGGAGACGGTCGAGTCGGCCTGGAACTGGATGCGGTCGCATCCCGACGGGTACGGAGCGGACTGAAACGACCGCCGATCAGAAGCCGATGCCGATCCCGCCGTACACGGAGACCGCGTCGAGGCCCGGATTCGAACTCGACGTCCGTGCATTCGACAGGTGGAACCACCCCACCATCGCCTGCAGCCGCACGCCGCCGGCGAGCGCCCAGGTCGCTCCAAGTCCCGCCTGGGGAGAGAAGTTGAAGCGGGTCCCCGCCTCGGGAACGGGTGCTCCGGACCAGGACACGCCGCAGCCCACCTCGGCGAACACCGTGCACGAATCGTCCCGAAGAAAGTGCCAACGAAGCCTCGCCGCGGATCCGATGGCCCCGGTGTACCCGGTGCCTCCGACTCGGATGCCTCCGACGTCGAGCTGGAGACCGAGACTGAATCCGTCCCGCACGAACCAGTCGATCCCGGTTCGAAGGAACGCCAGCTCGGTGATCCCGAACTCCGCGCCGCCGAAGGCGCCGATCGTCCACTCCACGGTGTCGCGCGATGCGTACGGGCGGATCGCCTCGGCGTCGGGGACCTCCGGATCGAGGGCCATCCCTCGCTCGGCGAGACGATCGAGGACATCCGGGACGGCCGCGACCGAGGCCGGAGCCGTCGGGACCAGCACGAGGCCCGGGACCAGGACCGGAAGATGGCGAGCGATTCGTCTCATGTCCACGTGGAGGGTACTGGGACGACGCAGCCGCCCTGCTCTCGGGACGCTCGCCGCCTCCCGGCAAAAAAGCAACCGCCCGGTCGCTCCGACCCGACCGGGCGGTCTACGGGCCGGATTCCGAAAGGAGTCACGGCCACGAAGAAGACGAGTTTTCCCGGCCATCCCTGGGAGTCGCCGGTGGCGAGTCGGAGGGGGGCCGGACAGGGCGTTCGGCAGGGCTCGATCCAACCGAGGCCCGGAGAGTGCTCTGGCAAAGGCCGGCTGCCGGCTATTTCGCCAAAGTTCGCCCCATGTTCGCCGCAATTCGGAGCCGGTTCGGCCCAAGATTGGGCCTCGAGGGCTCGTTTGCCAGCTCGTGGGGACGCTGGCACGGCCCGAATCGCTCCCGAATGGACAGCCTCAGGACACTAAGGGGTTCTTCCGAAGCGGTCAACGGCCAGAGCTGGCCTTATTCCATGAATTTGCAAGGCACTGAAATGAATGGACTTACAGCCCAAGGCGATTCGGCCGACGCCATCGATGTCGCCGTGGCCGCAATCCTCGATCGATCCCCCACCGACCCACGAGAGGGATGGCGAGTCCTCGCCGCATGGCGACCCGAATCGGCCGTGCGCGGAGGCGTCTGGGAGTTGCCTGGCGGCAAGGTCGAGGCGGGCGAGACCATCGAGAACGCTGCCAGGCGCGAAGCCCACGAGGAACTGGGACTCGATCTCGACATGTCGTCGACGATTCTCGCCGTCAGCGAGGACGACGACCCTTCGCAGCCACGTGAACGACACGTTCGCGTCCATCTCGTCCTGGCACGATCGATGAACGGGGATCCGACGACCGATCGCCGTTGGATGTGGATCCCGATTCGAGAGCTCGATGAACATCCGTGGCCACGAGCGAACGCGGTGCTCAATCGCCGACTGCGCGAACACCTCGAGTCGCGTGCCTGAGCCGCTGGAGGACTCAGTCCCCGAGCAGCTGCTGCCGCGCCTTCAGGACCGCCGCACGATTGCTGGCATCGAACTGGGCGAGGACCGAGGCGCGACGAGCATCCCGCTCCTCGTCCACGGCGCGACCGAACGGGGCCGGTTCGTCCAGCCAGGCGGATGCGGCGACCACCCGGGCGACCTGTTCGTCGTCCAGTGAGATCCCCGCCTGGGCCATGTCCCTCATGCCCCAGCCGATCGCGTCGACGGTGCCGATGGTCGAGAGGAGTCCGCGGACCGAACCGTCGTACGCATGGGCGACTCGAGGCAGGTTGCACATCACCACCATGATGTCCGTCGCCCGCTCCGGGTCGTCCGACGTGATCGCCGCGCGGAGATCGGCCCACAAGGTCTTTCGCATGCCGCGAATCGCCATGCTCCGGACCGCATCGGGATCCTCGATCCGCCCCCAGCGCCCATCGAGCTCGCGGAGGGGATCGGCATACACCTGCACCCGGGCGATCACCGGCTGGATCGTCTCGGGCGGATCGGAGAGCGCCTGTCGCCCGTCCATCCAGGCATCGAACTGCCCCTGGATGTGCGGCTTGCCGTAGAGAACACTGAGATTGCCCTCCTTCGGCCACCGCGCGAGCACGTCCTGCCAGACCGCGCCGGCCTCGGGGACGCCCCCTTCGGCCGCGGAACCGAACACCTCGGCGTCCTCCATGGAGACCGGCTCGGAACCCCCGCAACCGAGGAGGACCACGAACGCGGCCGAAAGAAGCCATCCGAACGCCCCGCCAGGGGTCCGACCCGAGTCATGCCGTGGTGCTGTAGGTCTCATCGAAGCAGCGGAACCGAATTCCACGCAGGTGTCAACCGCCGATCGAGCTCATCGACCGGTCTCCCGTCGCCGCGTGCACCTCGGGCTTGAGGGCCACGCTCTCGACGAAGGCGGCTCGCAGGGCCTCGCGACCCGCGACGATTCGAGGCCGGAGGTCGATCTCGCCGCCGTCGAAGAGGCAGCTTCGCAGGACCCCTCGTGCATCGAGCCTCAGCCGATTGCACGACTCGCAGAACGGTCGACTCATCGCCCCGATGAAGCCGATCCTGCCCCGGCCGCCGGGGAGGGATCGGACCCGCGCCGGACCGACACCCGGATCGTCGACGTCGTCACCACCGAAGGCGCCGAACGCCGACTCGATGCTCGCGGCGATCTCGTCGCTGGTCACGAGGACCTCGTCGGGGCGGAGATCCGCGAACACGCTCCTCCCGAGCGGCATGAACTCGATGAATCGCACGGAGCAGTCCCGCTCGGCGGCAAGCCGGGCGAAGTCGACCACCTCGTCGTCGTTCACGCCGCGGATCACGACCACGTTGAGCTTGGGATGACCGAGTCGATCGGCGACCGCCTCGCTGCCCCGCCAGGCGAGATCGATCCTGCCGCCGCCGGTGAGCGAGCGATATCGATCCTCGCGAAGCGAATCCAGGGAGACCGTGACGCGGTCCAGTCCGGCCTCGGCGAGTCGATCGACCAGGCGTGGCAGGTGGATTCCGTTGCTCGTGAGCGAGATCTCGACCTCGGGAAGCGTCCGAAGTCCCTCGACGATCTCGACCAGTTCCGATCGGAGCGTCGGCTCGCCCCCCGTGAGCTTGAAGTGACGCACCCCGAGTTCGTGGGCGACGCGGGCAACGTCGAGGATGCCCTCGACCGGCAGGAGGCCCTGCTTGGACTCGAACGGAACACCCTCGGCCGGCATGCAGTACCCGCAACGAAGATTGCATCGATCCGTCAGGGAGATCCTGAGCATCCGCAAGGCGTCGATCGACCGAGGCCCGAGCGCCTCGACCGGCCTCATCGGCCCGGGATCGAGAAGCGTCAACGGGATGGAGGCGGGGCCGGTCATCGACCGCGATGCTACTGCCTGCGGGCGTCGGGACGCGACTCAGGCGGTCGCGATCGCCCGGTGGAGGTCGATCTCCAGGCGTTGTTGCATCGCCTCGCGAAGCTGCGGCGGCAGCATCGGCTTCCGGAGGACCTCGACGCCCGCCAGGTCGTCGACCCCGCAGGCCGCGGGAGAAGCCTCGTCGAGGCCGGTCACGAGCAGGACCGGCACGTCGCCATGCTCACGGATCCGTCGGGCGAGCACGGCACCATCGCCGCCGGGCATGTTGAGATCGGTCACGACGAGATCGAAGGGCATCCGGATGAACTCCCGCCAGCCGATCGCACCGGTCCGGGCCGTGGTGCAACGGCAACCGAGTCCGCTCGCGACCCGGGCGATCATCAGCATGCTCATCCGGTCGTCGTCGACCACGAGGACCGAAGGCCCGTTCGGCTTCTTCATCGGCGCGACTCCATTCGACGCGGTCGGGCCCTCGAACCCGATCCGATCGTCCGTCTGGTCATCGGCCTCGTCGCGGCCACCCTTCAGGGGGATCCGGGAAGTGGTGTCATCACGAGCCGGGATCGGCGTCGCCGCCGGTGGAGCGTTCCGGTTCGAATCCGGGCTCGTCCAGCTCGCGGATCCTCGATTCCAGGTCGGAGGCCTTCCCCAGGTCGGGGTCGACCGGCTCGGTTCGCTCGAGGGCCGCGAGATCGTCCCTTGCCACCAGGGCCCGCTGGATCACGGCCTCGGGCGACATGTCCTCCACCACGAGGTCGACGTGCCATCGATTCCGACTCTCGAACTCGGCGGGGACCAGCTCGGCCACGAGATCCGGCCCGGGCAGGTCCCAGGCGGGGGCGTCCGCGCGACGGGCCCCGACGAAGGGCTCGAAACCGGGCTTCACCACGCGGACGTCGTAGGTGCCGTAGTGAAGGATCTCGACCTCGCAGGGGGTCGTGCCGACCTCGCGATCGTTCATCCAGACGAGCGCCCCGGCCGGCTCGGAGGTGATCTCCACGACTCGCCGGACGCATCCACCGGCTGCCACCGTCACGAGAGCGAGGACGAGCAGGATCGACGACGGCAGGGCCGGGCCGCTTCCGGCCCCGCTCTCGGGGATCGCGATGGTCCGGCGAATCATGCCGAGGTTGTAGCCGAGGGGCGCTCCGGCAGCAAGTGGACCACCGGGTCGGATACGATCAGCGCATGCCCCTTCTCGACGTCAGCGACCTGCAGAAGAGCTACGGCGGCCGTCGCGTCGTCGACGGCGTCGGATTCGAGGTGGAGGAGGGCGAGATCGTCGGTCTCCTCGGACGCAACGGGGCGGGAAAGACGACCTCGTTCCGCATGACGATCGGGATGCTGACCCCGGAGGCGGGGAAGGTCGTCTTCGACGGGCGGGACCTCACGACGGAGCCGATGTTCCGGCACGCCCAGTCCGGGATGGGCTACCTCAGCCAGGAGCCGAGCGTCTTCCAGAAGCTCACCGTCGAGCAGAACGTGCTCGCGATCCTCGAGACCCGCGGGATCGATCGAGACGCCCGACGAAAGCGATGCGACGAGCTGCTCGAGCAGTTCGGACTCCAGCACAAGCGTCGCGAACTCGCCCGGACGTGTTCCGGTGGCGAGCGACGACGCCTCGAGATCGCCCGGGCGCTGGTCACCCGACCTCGACTGATGCTCCTGGACGAACCCTTCGCCGCCGTCGACCCCCACACCGTCGAGGAGCTGCAGGCGGAGGTCCGGCGACTGGCGGACGAGGGCATCGCGATGCTCGTCACCGACCACAACGTCCAGCAGACCCTTCGCATCTGCGACCGGGCATACATCATCCACCAGGGGCGGAACCTCCGGGAGGGCGATCCCAAGTCGATCATCAACGACCCGGAGGTTCGCAACGCGTACCTCGCGAGCACCTTCCGCGGCGACGAGTTCGATTGATTCCCGGGCGGCTCAGTCGGACGAGACCGGGTCCTCCTCCTCGATCCGACTGATCTCCAGCCGGTCGATCTTGGTCGGTCCCGCCTCGATCACCCTGAAGCGAAGGCCGTCGGAGTCGAAGGACTCGCCGGTCTCCGGGATCCGGCCCAGGCGCTCCAGCACGTAGCCCGCGACGGTGTCGAAGTCGTCGTCCTCGGGAAGACGGACGTCGAGCAGTTCGTTGAGGTCGTAGATCTGGAATCGGGCATCGAGCAGCCATCGCCCCGGCGCCACCTCCTCGACCGCGGGCGGCAGTTCCTCCTCGGTGTCGTGCTCGTCGTGGATCTCCCCGACGATCTCCTCCAGGACGTCCTCGATCGTGACCAGTCCGCTGGTGCCCCCGTACTCGTCGACCACGATCGCCATGTGGACCTCGCTCCGCTGGAAGTCCCGGAGCAGGTCCTTCACGGGCTTGGTCTCCGGCACCCGGATCGGCTGGCGAAGGAGTCGCTCGAGCCGGAAGTCCTGCACGTCGACCCCGAGGAAGGGCACGAGGTCCTTCACGTAGAGGATCCCGAGGATGTCGTCGAGGTTCTCGCCGTAGACGGGGATCCTCGAGTGGCCGGCCTCGACGATGAACTCGCGGATCGCCCCGATGTCGTCGGTCCGGGAGAGGCCCTCGATGTCCGTCCGCGGGGTCATCACCGTCCCGACCTCGGTGCTGGTGAATCCCACCACGTTCTCGAGCATCTCCGCCGCCACCTCGTCGAGCTCCCCCTCGAGGGTCGAGTCCTCGATCGAGCGACGAAGCCGATCCTCGGCCTCGTCGGCGCGGAGGTTCGCACCGCTCAGTCGCCTGATCACCTCGTCGAAGAACATCGCGACGCGGGCGAACGGCGCGAGGAGCAGGTCGATCACGCGGAGGAATCCGATCCCCCGCACCACGAGCGTCGCTCCGAGGTATTCCGCGATCGCACCACTGAGCACGCTGGTGGAGATCCAGAGGACCGCCACCGCCACGAGGAAGGCGAGGAGCACCTCGTCGATGTCCACGTCGTCCGCCACGAGCAGGAGCACGAGCCCCACCGTGACGCCCACCCGGAGGACCGTCCGCACCAGGGCGATCTCGGTCGCGAGCTGGGCCCGTCGCCGGAAGAGCCAGTCGAGGTTCGCCTCGATCCTCGACCGGGCGCGGCTGCCCCGGCCGGCGACCATGAGATCCTCGATCTCGCTGCGACTCGGGTCCTGGAGGGCGAGGTGGAGGCTGCTCATCCAGGTGGCCAGCACGAGCGACACGACCACGATGCCGATGAGCACGCCGATCAAGAGGCACCCCCCCGTCGGAAGACCGGGCCGACCCCGATGGCCTCGAGGATCCGATCCTCCTCGGCGTGCATCCGCTCGAACGCCGCGGGATCGTGATCGTCGTGGCCGAGGACGTGGAGGACGCCGTGGATCGCGTAGAGGAGGAGTTCGTGCTCGACCGGATGCTCGAGATCCCTCGAACGCCGGGCCGCCTCGTCGAGGCAGAGCATCAGGTCGATGCCCCGGTCGTCCTCGGAGGGGAAGGTGAGGACGTCGGTCGTCCCCTCCAGGTCGCACCATCGTCGATGCGCCGCCTCCATCGTCGGGTCACCGACGATGCGGATGGAGACCCGCTCGATCGCTCCCGTTCCGTCCATCTCGGCAAGCGAGGCCCCGACGGACTCGCGCAGCCACCCTTCGAGTCCGGCGGGAAGCCGCACCTCGGTCTCGACGGTGATGCCGACGGTCGTGCCGGGATCGCGGGGCGGCGACGCCGCCCCGCCGGGTTCCGGAGGCTCGGCCTCCGTGGCCTCTCGTTGACCGCTCTCCGCTTCGTTGTCCTGCATCGGATCCATCGATGGTCGATCCAGCGGGCGATCAGGCGCCCGAGTTCACGGTGACGGGAACGAACTGGGGCCGCACCCTCGCCTCGAACTCTCCGCGGTACTTGTTCACGATGGTCCGGACCGCCCAGTTGTTGCCGTCGGCGAGGCCGCAGATCGTGGTCCCCGGAGTCAGCCCCATCGACCCGGCGATCTCGAGGAGGAGGTCCAGGTCCTTGGTGGTCCCGGCACCACGCTCGATGCGGGTGATGAGCTTGAGGATCCAGCCCGAGCCCTCGCGGCAGGGCGTGCACTGCCCGCACGACTCGTTCTTGAAGAACCGGGCGATGTTCCGGGCCACCGCGACCATGTCGGTGTCCTCGTCGAAGACGGTCGGACACGCGGTGCCGAGACCGAGGACGTCGAACCGGCCGATGTCGAAGTCCATCGGGGCGTCGAACTGGTCGGGACCGAGGACGCCCATGGAGACGCCGCCCGCGATCGCGCCCTTGAACTTCTTGCCCTTCCGCATGCCCCCGCAGTGGTTCTCGACGAGTTCCTTCAGCGGGATGCCGAGGTCGCACTCGTAGACGCCCGGCCGCTCGACGTGGCCCGAGACGCCCATCAGCTTGGTGCCGTAGCTCGGCGCGCCCCCCACCGAACTCTCGCAGCCGAGCCCCTTCCACCACTCGACGCCGTGCTCGATGATCGGCACGACCGCGGCGAGGGTCTCGACGGTGTTGACGATGGTCGGACGTCCGAAGAGGCCCTTGACCGCCGGGAACGGCGGCTTGATCCGAGGCCAGCCCCGCTTGCCCTCGACCGCCTCGAGCAGTCCGGTCTCCTCGCCGCAGATGTAGGCCCCCGCGCCGCGATGCAGGTGGCATTCGACCTTGAAGTCGACCTTGCCGCGGAGCAGTCCGTTCCCACCGAAGATCCCGTTCTCGTACGCCTCGTCGATGGCCCGCTGGAAGACCTTCGCCTGGTGGTGGTACTCGCCGCGGATGAAGAAGTACGCGGTGTCGAGCTGGCACGCCCAGCAGGCGATGGCGATCCCCTCGAGCACGAGATGCGGATCGAAGTCGACGAGGAGACGATCCTTGAAGGTGCCGGGCTCCGCCTCGTCGCAGTTGATCGCGAGGTATCGCCGGCCGCCGTCGGACTCCGGAAGGAACGACCACTTCAGGCCCGCCGGGAACCCGGCCCCGCCACGACCTCGAAGCACGGCCCCCTTGACCTCCTCCACGAGGTCGGCGGGCTTGGTGTCGAGCGCCTTCTCGAGCGCCTTGTAGCCCCCCGTCCGGACGAACTCCGCGTAGTCGACGGTTCGTCGATCGGCGGGGTCGCCCCACGGTGCGGTGGGGATGCGCTTGGTCAACACTGGTTCGGTCATCGGCATGGGTGGGTCGATTCTGGAGACTGGCAGGTCGGCGGGGTCGCCGGTGCGGGTGGATCAGGAACCTTGATTCGGATCGGCCGATCGGCCGGGCGGATGGCGGTCGGGATCGGGGACCACGACCTCCTCGATGACGGTGCGACGGAGGACGACGCCGTCACGGACCTCCTCCTCCTCGGTCCGTCGGACCTCGGTCGTGCTGGTCTTCGCCGAGGGATCCGTACGGATGCCCCGGACCACGTGGCCGACGAACTGGCCGAGGGAGTTCATGAGCGACTTGTCGGATGAATCCGCCATGCGTTGCTCAGTGCCCCCCCTGCCCGCCACCCTCGGCCCGCACCTTGGCGATCAGCTCGTCCACCGTCTCGATGGTGAGGTTCTCGTGGAGCGTCTCGTTGAACAGCGCCACCGGAGCGGTGTCGCAGGACCCGAGGCATTCGAGGGTGAGAAGCGTGAACAGTCCGTCCTTGGTCGTCTCGTGCGGCTCGACGTCCAGCACGTCCCGGCAGTGGTCGAGCAGGGCCGTGTGCCCGCAGACCTCGCAGGCGATCGACTGGCAGATCCCGATCACGCACTTCCCGACGGGCTCGGTCGTGTACTCCTCGTAGAAGGAGACGGTGTCGAGGACCTCGGCCGGCGGGATCGAGAGGAACGAGGCGATCTCGATCATCGCCTGGTACGGGACGTGCCGGTACTCGTGCTGCACGTCGTGCAGGATGGGCATCAGCGCCCCGTGGCTCGTCTCGTAGCGAGGCAGGATCTTCTCGGTCCAGTGCGCCTTCATCCTCTCGGTGCACCACGGCTCGTCGCGGCGCGGGATCTCGGCATTGGCGGAATCGACGACCTTCCAGGACATCTGGGAATCTCCGGGGCGGACTGGGGGGTCAGCGGTCGAGCTCGGCCGCGATGATGTTGAGCGAGCCGAGCACCGCGACCACGTCGCTGACGAGGTGGCCTTCGATGAGCTTGGAGAAGACGGAGTAGTTGATGAACGACGGTGGCCGCGTCCGGGTCCGCCACGGGTACTTCGTGCCGTCGGCGACGACGTAGTAGCCGAGCTCGCCGTTGGGGCTCTCGATCGAGCCGTAGAACTCGCCGACCGGGGCATCGACGCCGCGGTTGTGCATGATCAGCTCGAAGAGCTGGATGGTCCCCTCGATCGAGCCGTAGACCTCGCCCTTGTCCGGGATCCGAAGCTTCGAGTCGGCCACGCTGTCGATCGGCCCCGACGGGATGTCGTCGATCAGCTGCTCGATGATCCGCACCGACTGGTGCAGCTCCTCGAGCCGCACGAGGTAGCGGGAGAGCGAGTCGCCGTCGGTCGAGATCGGCACGTCGAACTTGACCGCCTCGGCCCCCTCGCCGTCCCAGTTGTCCGCGTAGCAGAGGTACGGCGCGGACTTACGAACGTCGTGTCGCACCCCGCTCGCCCGGGCGACCGGACCGCTGAGGCTCCAGCCGATCGCGTCCTCCCGGCTGATCGTGCCGACCCCCTTCAGGCGGTCGACGAAGATCCGGTTCCGGTTGAGGCAGGTCTCGAGGTCCTTCTGGGCCTTCGGGAGCCGCGTGTGGATGAAGTCCTTCACCATCCGGCGGAAGACGTCCTCGTCGGCGATGTCTCGCCAGGCGCCGCCGAGACGGGTCCAGTCCGGATGGAACCGCTGGCCCGAGAGGTACTCGACGATGTCGTAGATGAACTCGCGTTCGTTGAACCCGTAGAGGAAGCCGGTGAACGCTCCGAGGTCGAGCGCGGCGGCGCCGATCGACAGCAGGTGGTCCTGGATCCGGCCGAGCTCTGCCATGATCGTCCGGACGACCTTGCACCGAGGCGTGATGTCGATGTCGAAGAGCTCTTCGCAGACCGTGTGCCACGCGATGTCGTTGACGATCGGCGAGACGTAGTTCATCCGGCTGATCGTGCAGACGTACTGGTTGTAGTCGTGGTGCTCCCCGAGCTTCTCGAACCCCGAGTGGAGGTAGCCGATGTGCGGCGTGCACCGGGCCACCCGCTCCCCGTCGAGCTCGAGCACGATGCGGAGGGTGGTGTGGGTCGCGGGGTGCTGCGGCCCGAAGTTGAGGACCCAGCGATCCGGCGCCTGGACATGGTCCTGCAGGTACTCGGTGCTCTCGACGTCGAGGCCGTAGACCTCGTCTGGCTTCATCGTGTAGGGCATGGGTCGGGGTGGGCCCGCTGGAGGAATTCGGGGCGGGCAGGGAGTCCTTGTCCGCGACCTGCAGTATAGGGCTCACCACCCCCTCGAAGAGGGCCGGGACCCCCCTTCCGGATGTCGGAATCGCGGATCATCGGACGGTCGGCCGGGCCCGAGGGCCCTGGCTCAGGCCCGGAAGACCGCGCCGAGCTTCCGGCCCAGCAGCAGGCTCGCCCCGGCGAGGGTGCAGGCCAGCAGGAGCATGGCCCAGGTGCCCATCGCGGCGGCGATCCCCGGACCGTCGCCGAGACGCTCGAAGAGCACGTAGATCGCCTTGGTGATCGGGTAGTCGCCCTCGCGTTGGGCGAGGATCAGGCTGTCGCTCACCTCGAGCATCGCGAAGCTGAAGGCCAGCAGGGCTCCGGCGATGAGGTTCGCCGCCACCAGGGGGACCACGATCCGCCGGAGGACGAGCCACTTCCCGGCCCCCAGCCCGCGGGCGGCCTCCTCGAGGTCGATCGGCGTCTGCTCGAGGCCGGCGACCGTCGCCCGGACCACGTACGGGAGTCGCCGGACGGCGTAGGCGATGATCAGGAGCGGGATCGGATTGGGGTTGGCCCCCAGGATGTCCGCGGCCCAGGAGAGAGGACCGTCGTCGAGCGGCGCCACGATCGACGCGGGGAGGATCGCCGCGAGCCATCCCGGCATCGGACCCCGGAAGGGCCACTCGAGGGAGAGCGCGACGTACCCGAAGGCCATCACCAGTCCCGGGACCGCGAGCGGCAGCATGCAGAGCGCATCCAGCAGGGATCGACCACGAAGCCTGGTGCGGACGATGATCCGGGCGGCGACGATCCCGATGACGAGGTCGAGCAGCACGGCGATGCCGGCGAGCATGAGGCTGTTGCGGATCGATCCGATCGCCAGGGGATGGCCGAGCGCCTCCTCGTAGTTGGCGAGCGTGAACGCCCTCGGCAGGATGGACTGGTACCACTGCCCCTCGACCGAGACGCTCGCGAGGACGACGCCGACGTGGGGCAGGGCCGCCACGCCGATCACGGTCGCGAACAGGATGGAGGCGCCGATCCCCCGCCATCCGCCGAGCCGGGTCTCCGAGTCGCCACGCGACGCCTTCGCGCTGGCCCCGACGCCCCGGACGCCCGGGAGCACCCGGCCCGCGAGGTACAGCAGGACCGCCGTCGAGAGCATGACGACCGTGAGGGCGAACGGCTCGGCGCTCGTCTCCATCTGCTTCAGGCCGTCGAAGATCTGCACCGGCGTCACCTGCCTGAACTCGAACATCAGGGGGGTGCCGAGCTCCGTGAAGCTCCAGATGAACGTGATCGTGCCGCCGGCGAACAGACCCGGCCTGACCAGCGGAAGCGTGATCCGGCGGAACCGCGTCCACGGGCCCGCTCCGACGTTCCTCGCCGCTTCGTCGAGGGCGGGATCGAGGTTGGCGAGCGCGGCGAGGAGGTTCAGGTAGATGATCGGATAGAGGTGCAGGGCCTCCACCACGATCACCCCGATCATCCCGCCGGTCCCGAAGAGGTCGAACGGGGCGTCGAGGATGCCCATGTCGGCGAGGAGCGTGTTCAGCGACCCGGACCGCCCGAGGAGGTGCCGGACGCCGATCGCCCCGACGAACGGCGGAAGGATGAGCGGGATGAGGACGAGGGCGGAGAAGATCGCCTTCCCCGGGAAGGCGTGCTTCGCGGCGACCAGCGCCAGGGGCATCGCGAGCACGGTCGACAGGATCGTCGTCGCCGTCGCGATGATCAGGGCGTTGACGAGGCCACCGCGCAGGGACTCGTCGCGCAGCACGTCGAGCACGTGGTAGAACGTGAAGCCGCCGTCCTCGGTGAGGAAGGCGCCACGCACGGTCAGCCAGATCGGATAGACGAGCACCACGCCCAGAAGGGCGAGGAGCGACGCCAGCACCAGGTATCGACCTTTCGAACCTCGATCCATGCGGCGGAGTCTACGGGCTGGGCCGCATCCTCCGTCGAGCGGCCGGGATCAACCGGTCCAGTTGGCGAGGAGCGCCCCGATGTCGCTTCCGCCCACCGCGCCGTCCCCGTCGAGATCGCCCACGGGCCCCGAACTCCCCCAGAGACTCAGGAGCAGGCCGAAGTCGGCGCCGTTGACTCGTCCGTCGCCGTCGAGGTCGCCCACGAGCGGCTCCTCGGCGGTCTCCGGGATCCAGAACGCCACCGCCGCCCGGGCGGTCGCCGCAGCCGTATCGATCCGGCTGATCCGCACCGCGTACTCGCCGGGCTTGAGGTCGCGGACGTGGAGCAGTTCGACGTTGTCGACGCCGCTCTCGCTCACGACGTTGCCCGAGGAGAAGATCCCGGGCCCGGCTCCACGGAGCGAGGTGGCCGCCCCCTTCGCGTCGACCGAGAAGAGCTCCAGCTCCCCGTCGCCGACGGTGCTGCCGGTGAAGTTGGTCGGGATCACCCGGTGCCAGGTGAGGACCACCCCGATCTCGGCCGCCGGACCCTCGAGCGAGAATCGATGCCAGTAGACCTCGCCGGCGCTCAGCGACTCGAAGTCCCAGCATGGACCGGTGACGGTCGCCGAGGTGGGGACCGAGCTCTCGCCCGACGCCTCGTACCCGGTCAGGAGCCGGTGGGCCCGATCGACGTTCAGGACGCCCGCACCGAAGACCTCGTCGAGCGGTCGCGCGGTCGCGCCCCGGTCCGGGCCGCTCGTCGCGGGGTCGTTCGTCCAGGCCTGGTCGCGGACCGCGCCCGCGAGCAGGACCGACTTCAGGACGTACGGCTGCGTCGCCGAACTGCTGCCGGAGAGCACCGGATCGGTCTCCGCGGTCTCGATCAGCAGGGCGGCCGCGGCGCCGACGAGCGGGGTCGAGAAGCTCGTGAAGTCGCCCGGGGCGACGATGTCCGGCTTCATGCGACCGGGGCCGTCCAGTCCCGAGGCGGTGTCGTTCGATGCGTGCTCGCCGTTGGCGAGGCCGACCGAGATCCCGTGGTACATGCCGGAGAGCAACGGCTGGCCGGCGCTGCCGGCGCCGTTGTTGACACCGGTCACCCAGAGCGTGCGGAACGTGTTCGACGCGTAGTCCGCGCGACGCAGGGCCTGGTTGTCGGTCGCGTTGGAGCCGAACGACCCGATCCAGCTGTTGTTGAAGATCTTCAGGCCGCCCGGAGGCGTCGACGGTCCCGTCGACTGGTTGACCTTCAGGTAGCCGCCGAACAGGAAGTCGTTGACGTCCCAGAGGTACACGGTCGGGATGCCGGGAGCCGGGCTCAGCGTCGCCCCGTAGAGCCGCGTGCCGACCTCGGTGGCGTGCGAGCTCGTGCCCGCCGCCCCGCTTCGCTCGATGAAGTCCACCGACGAGAACTCGGAATCACCCTGGTTCGGGCCGTAGCCGGGATCCGGGACCTCGACCTGCCCGACGACCACGCCGGCACCGGTCGGGGCGGCCGCGCCGAGTCGCTCGAGAAGCTCGGGATAGCCGATGTCGTCGAGCACGTCCGCGGAGGCGAGGACCGCGGGGGCCGAAAGGGCCGCGACGACGGCCGCCGATCTGCTGATCTTCGTCATGATCGCTCCAGAGTCGAGCCCACCCCGGAATGGGTGATCTCCTCCCTGACCATAGTCCCGCCGGACCGACAGTCCACCGACGGCAGCTCTATTTCGGGTCCGAAAAGCGATTCCCGCCCCTACAGGTCGACCAGCGGGGTCAGCGGATCGCCGAGTCGCGTCGGACGAGGATCTCGACCCGGGCGTTGTCGTTGGGGTCGGTCCGCATCGTCCGGTCCTCGCGACGCGGTTCGCTGGTCCCGGCGGCCGTCACGCGGATCCGCCGCCAGTCGATGCCCTTCTTCGCGAGGATCTCGGCGACCGCGGCCGCCCGTTCCCACGCGATCCGGAACGTCTTGGCGGGATCGTTCCAGGCCTCGACCTGCGCCGCGTGCCCGCGGACCTCGATGACGTTCTGCCGTCCTCGATGCCGCTCGACGAACTCCGCGATGACGGGCTCCGAACCGGGCTTCGGCCGGAGGCCGTGCCGTTCGAACGGAACATCGGTCGCCTCGCCGAAGAAGTCGATGTCCCGGGGCGAGCGAACGTTCTTCTCGTCTCCCTCGATGCCTCGATCCCGGGCATGCCCCGCACCGCGCTGAGCGATCGCGTTGAGGATGTGGGCATCCTCGGGGTTCTCCGGGTCGAGGGGATTGCCGAACGCCTTGCGGACCGACTCGATGAACTCGGGGTCGATCTCGAGGGGCTGGTGCGCGACACCCTCGTCCTCCTCGCCGCCGCCGCCGGGGTTCCCCCCCTTCGGCTGGACGTTGAGAGCGAAGAGGATCACGAAGAAGCCCATGAGGAGCATCACCATGTCGGCGAAGGAGATCAGCCACTCGGGGGCGCCGGCCTCCTCCTCCTCCTCGTGACCGCCTCCGTGCCCACCGGGGGCGCCGTGGTGGCCTCCATCATGCTTGCCGTGATCGTCGGACATCCTTGGGTTCCTCTCGCGATCGCGGGAATCAGGCGGCGAGCTTCAGCTTGCCACGACCGGCGAAGGGCACGAAGGCGAGCATCTTCTCGGTGGTCGTCCGCGGGTTGTCGCCCGCCTGGATGCTCATGACGCCCTGGAGCATCATCTCCTTGGAGAGGATCTCCTCGCCGGAACGAAGTGAGAGCTTGTCGCCGATCGGGCCGGCGATCGCGTTGGCGAGCACCGTGCCGTACATCGTCGCGGTCACCGCGACGGCGAGCATGCCGCCGAGCTCCTCGATCGAACCGCCGAGGGCCCCGAACATGCCGATCTGGCCGATCAGCGTCGCGGCGAGACCGTAGCCGGGGCCGTAGAGCTTGATGAGGTCGAAGAACTTCTTGCCGGCCTTGTGGCGTTCCTGCATCGCCATGACCTCGAGCCGCAGGGTGCTCTCGATCACGTGCTCGTCGGTGCCGTCGACGGCCATCTTCAGGGCCTGGGCGAGGAAGGGGTCCTTGATCTCCTCGACCTCGGACTCGAGGGCGAGGATGCCGTCGCGCCGGGCCTTGTCGCTGAGCTCCGACATGATCGAGACGGTCTCCCCGACCGACTGGGCCGGCTCGCGGAAGAACGCCTTGATGTAGCCGGGGACCTGGAGCAGCTTGTCCATCGGCATGGCCATGAAGAGCACGCTCACCGTGCCCCCGAAGACCATGATCACGCCCTTCAGGGACCAGAACATCATCAGGTTCCCGCCGTGGCTCACCACGAGCATCACCGTCGCGCCGCAGACGACGACTCCGAAGATGCTTCCGATCAGACTGGCCTTGTCCATGCCTCGACCCACCTCCCACGTCGCGCCGATCGAACCAGACGATCGACGGCGAAGTCGCCACGAGGGCGACCCCTGACAACGGAACGATCGACCCGAGGGCAAGGCGTCTTGACAGCGATCCACGGTCCGACGGTCGGTTTCGGACGGCGGATCCGGTCGTGCCGGTTCTGCGGAGGGTGGGTTACCGGGCGTCAGGTGGCCACGGCCGCCTGCTTGAGCGCCGCGGCCGGTCGGAAGGCGACGGTGGTGGTGGCGGGGATGTCGATCGACTCGCCCGTCCGCGGGTTGCGGCCGGTGCGGGCGGCCCGCTCCTTCCGTTCGAAGGTGCCGAAGCCGACGATCGTCACGGAGCCGTCGCGATCGAGCCCGTCGACGATGGCGTCGAGCACGGCCTTGACGGCCTTCTCGGCACCCTGGCGAGGTCCGCCCAGGTCGGCGGCGACGCACTCGACGAGATCACGCTTGTTCATGCCCTGCTCCTTCGTGGTTCGGCTTCGATCCGGGGAAAGGTAGACGATCGGCCATCCCGTTGGAAGCCGGCCCCGACCGTCGGGGGACGACCGGTGGATGACACCGGGTCAGTCCACCGCCTCTCCCCCGCCAATCGCTAGCATCGATCCCATGAGCGACGACCGCCCCGACCAGCATCCGCTCGTTGTCCGCACCGAGCACCTCGATCCCGAAGCCGAGAGCTGGCTCGCGGATCGATGCACGGTGTCGCACGCCGCGACCGACTCCGACGAGTTCGCGGCCGTCGCCGAACGGGTCCACGGCCTCCTCGTGCGGACGTACACGATCGTCGACGACGCCCTGCTCGACCGGTTGCCCGCCCTGAAGGTCGTCGGCCGCGCCGGCGTGGGTCTCGACAACATCGACGTCGCCGAGTGCCGTCGACGTGGCGTCGAGGTCGTCCACACGCCGGACGCGAACACCCAGGCGGTGGTCGAGTACGTGACCGCCCTCCTGTGCGACGCGATTCGACCGCGCATCACGCTGCAGGAACCCCTCTCGAAGGCGCGTTGGGGCGAGATCCGCGAGGAGATCTGCGGCGCGTGGCAGATGAACGAGCTCGTGCTCGGGATCCTCGGATTCGGCCGCATCGGTCGCCGGGTCGCGCAGGTGGCGACCGCGATCGGATTCACCACGATCTACCACGACCTCCTCGAGATTCCCCCGTCGGAACGGCACGGGGCCGATGCGGTGGCGTTCGACACGCTGCTCGCGGAGTCCGACGTCCTCACGATCCACGTCGACGGCCGCGACTCGAACCACGGCCTGTTCGACCGGGCGGTGATCGAGCGGCTGAAGACCGATGCGATCATCCTCAACACCAGCCGGGGCTTCGTGATCGACGAACCCGCGCTGGCGGCCTGGCTCGCGGCGAATCCGACGGCCCTCGCGATCCTCGACGTGCACGCGACGGAGCCCTTCACCGACGACGACCCGCTCCTCGGTCTCGGGAATGCGCACCTCGCCCCGCACCTCGCGAGCCGGACGACCACCGCCATGTCCAACATGTGCTGGGTCGTCCGCGACGTCTGGCGGGTGCTGCAGGGCGAGTCGCCCGCACATCCGGCTCCCTGAGCTCCCTCGACGAACGAACCGCGCCGCCCGGAGGCGACGCGGTTCGGGTTCGAAGCCGGCGGTCGACCGGGATCGGTCAGGGGCAGACGCTCCAGGCCGCGATCAGCATCCCGAGGTCGGCCGCGTCGACGCGACCGTCGCCGTTCAGGTCGCCCAGGCAGGGCTGGGGCGCGATGCCGGCGTACCGGGTGACGGTCCCGGGGACGAACTCGCAGACGAAGACGTCGTCGCCCACGATCTCGACGCCGGTCGGGAGCCAGAGGCCGCCGATGAACGTGTCGAAGCTGCCGTCCCTCAGCACGCGAATCACGCTGCCGGTGCCCGGAGCGGGCTGGCCGGTGGCGGGATCGAAGTCGCCCGCCGAACAGACGAGCAGGCTTCCGTCCGCCGCCACCTCGATGTCGACGAGCGTCTTCAGTCCCGAGGCGATGGAGGTGTAGCTGCCGTCGGGGGCGATCTGGAAGACGTTCGCCATCGCATCGACGAAGGGGAAGCCGGTGAGCTGGACGACGAAGGCGCCACCGTCACCGTCCGGGACGATCCGGGTCGGGACCGACTGCGAGGTCGGGGGCGTCGTGCCCTTGGGATTGGCCTGGTTGGGGAACTCGGCGACCACGGAGAATCCGTCGACCGCGTCGTACGCCACCACCGCGTTCGCACCGGCGTCGGCGATCCAGAGATCGCCACCGACCTCGGCGACCGAGTAGACGTTGGAGTCGTCGTACCCCGCGACCTGTCGGATGAAGGGGAACACCGGGATCGACTCGAGGAGCGCCGCGCCGCCCGGCGCGTACGGCCCGGCGGTGAGGACCCCGTAGGTCGGGTCGTAGACGAGGATCGAACCGAGGGAGTCGTAGACGCCTTCGACGTACGGGCCGCCCGTCGCCACCAGGAGCCGACCCTGCGAGTCGAAGGTGATGTGGTGGGTGCCGGCAGGCTCGCCCATCGCGTTGAAGGCGACGGCGATGTCCTCGACGAGCGGGACGAGGCTGAAGGTGCCGTCGAGGGCGCGCGGCATCATCGAGATCCGTCCGACCCCGGGGCCGGCGGGGCCCATCTTGCCGACGCCGAGCTCGGAGACCCAGAGCTGGTTGTTCGAATCGGCCTCGAGACCGATCGGAAGGACGAGTCCGGTCATGACGACCTCGCTGTCACCGGCAGCGGCCGCTCCCGTGATCGCGAGCGCGAGAATTCCAGCAAGATTGCCCGTACGGCTCCACTTCATGTCGTTCCTCCGATCTGCTTGTTCGTCGGGCGCCCCACCCAGGCGCCTGCGCGGCCGAGGGTAGCAGACCCCCGTGTCCGGGACGACGAGAGGTCCGGTTCCATGTAGCATTCCGGCCCCGAACCCCTCGCAAGGACCCTGCCATGACCATCGAAATCGCCTCCATCCACGCCCGACAGATCCTCGACTCCCGCGGCAATCCGACGCTCGAGGCCGAGGTGATCCTCGAGGACGGGTCGGCCGGCCGGGCCGCGGTCCCCAGTGGTGCCTCGACCGGCGAGAACGAGGCCGTCGAATTGCGCGACGGGGGCGACGAGTGGCTCGGCAAGGGCGTCGAGCAGGCGGTCACGAACGTCAACACCCGGATCGCGGACGCGGTCGAGGGCCTGGACGGTCTCGACCAGGAGACGCTCGATGCGACCCTCTGCGACCTCGATGGAACGGACAACAAGGCGAACCTCGGTGCGAACGCGACGCTGGCCGTCTCGCTCGCGACCGCGCACGCCGCCGCGTCCGCGACCAACCAGCAGCTGTACCGCTATCTCGGCGGAACCACCGCCCGCGTGCTGCCGGTGCCGATGCTCAACATCCTCAACGGCGGCAAGCACGCCGACAACACCGTGGACTTCCAGGAGTTCATGATCCAGCCGATCGGCTTCGAGGAGTTCGAGACGGCGCTGCGGGCGGGCGTCGAGTGCTACCACGCCCTCAAGGGCGTGCTGAAGAAGCGAGGCCTCTCGACCGCGGTCGGCGACGAGGGCGGCTTCGCCCCGGATCTCAAGAGCAACGAGGAGGCGCTCGAGGTGATCGCCGAGGCGGTCGGTGCCGCGGGCTACGACTTCGGGGGCGAGATCGTCGTCGCCCTCGACCCCGCGACGAGCGAGCTCGCCAACGAGGCGAAGAAGCTCGGCAAGGAGGGCTACTGCTTCTTCTCGAGCGACCCCGACCGGGTGATCTCCGCCGAGGAGATGGTCGACCTCTGGGCGGGCTGGTGCGACAACTGGCCGATCGCCTCGATCGAGGACGGACTCGCGGAGGACGACTGGGAGGGCTGGCGTCTCCTCACCGAGCGGCTCGGCGACGAGGTGCAGCTGGTCGGCGACGACCTCTTCGTGACCAACCCGCGATTCCTCGAACGCGGGATCGAGGAGGGCTGCGGCAACTCGATCCTCGTGAAGGTCAACCAGATCGGCACCCTGAGCGAGGCCCTCGACGCCGTGAACATGGCGACACGCTGCGGCTTCACCAGCGTCCTGAGCCACCGCTCCGGCGAGACCGAGGACGCCACGATCGCGGACATCGCGGTCGCCACCAACTGCGGGCAGATCAAGACCGGCGCGCCCTGCCGATCGGACCGCAACGCCAAGTACAACCAGCTCCTCCGGATCGCCGAGGAACTGGGACCGAACGCACAGTACGGCCTGTGATCGATCGCCCGATCCGAATCCAGGAGCGGGGCGGATCCATGAGCCCGACCTTCCACCGCATCGTCGCCACCGCCCTGCTCGTGCTCGGCGGCTGCGCGACCGTCCCGTCGCCCTCGACCCCGGTCGTCGAGGGCTTCCGACCGGACGGCGGAGGCGGACCGACGACCGAACAGGTCGAGGCCCTCTCCCGCGGGGAGGGAGACGGAATCATCCTCCGATTCGCGCCCGGGGACGAGGTGGTCCTCGATCTTCGCCTCGACGGCGACGTGCTGCGGAGCGGCGAGGACTCCGAGCTCTCCTTCATCGTGGACCGGTCGATCGAGGCATGGATGGGCCCCGAGGGCGTCCGGTTCCGGATCGAGGGAGGGCCGTGGCGGGCCCCGCTCGAGTTCTTCACCGGCAGCCTGTCGACCAGCATCTCGCTGGGCGAGGAGGACCGGGTCAACCGGGCCGTCATCGCGATCGAGGCGAATCGCCGCTGACTCGATCGGCGACCCCACCGGGTCACGAGGACTCGAAGTACATCCTCCGGCCGCCGAGCAGTCCCGTCCACCAGCGATCGAAGTCCTCCTCGGTCCACGTCGTCCAGTCCGCGCCGTCGAACTGGAGATACCGACCGAGGTCGCGGCCGAAGTCCATCACGCCGCTGGTCTCGGCCCTTCGAGCCGCGTCCCATTCGCCCAACCGGTCGGGGAGTCCCTCCTTGCTCCCCTCGATCGCGTCCGCCAGCGTCCAGGCGTCCATGATCGCGAGGGACGTCCCGGCCCCGACGTGGGGAATCGCGACCCGGGCCGCATCGCCGACGAGGGCGAAGCGGCCGACGACCCGCCGGGACGCCGATCCACCGTGGATGGCCTGCATGGAGAGTGATTCCGTCGCCTCGACGATCGCGGCGAGCTCGGACGACATCTCGACCGCCGCATCCCGGCGGATTCCTCGGACGCGATCCTCGGGAACGGCGTCGGGCGGGACGGACCAGCGGTGCGCCTTCCCCCCGACGTCGGTCATGAATGCCTCGAGATCCCGGTCCTCCACGTTCCGGTACCACATCCAGTTGACGTGCAAGGTCCCGTCGGCGGCCCGGATCGGGTACGCCGCCACGTGCGAGCGATCGAGGTAGCCGTTGACCATGGCCCCCTCGACGAGCTCCTCGAGCACCCCGCCGCCCCGGGAGGCAACCGCCGCCGCCGGCACGAGGCCGCGGATCGCGACGTAGCCGAGGTACTCCGGAACGAAGCGAGGATCGACCGCCGACCGGACCCTCGACCCGATGCCGTCCGCCCCGACGACGAGGTCGAACCCGCATCGCTCCCCGGAACGAAGTTCGATCCAGGCGTGGTGCTCGTCCCCACCGACCTCGACGACCTCGCACCCGGTCTCGACCATGCCGCCCGGGAGCGGTTCGGCGACGGCCCGATGGACCACGCTCCAACGAAACGTCCGCTTCCCGATCGGCCGACGCCAACGAACCACGCCCTCGCGGTCGACGACGAGACGGTGGTCGATCGCGACCCCCGAGTCGTCACCGAGACGGGCCGAGACCCGCGGGTCCATGGCGATGCCGAGGCCCCGGTCCTCGAGTTCCGCCGACGATCGCTCGAAGATCCGGACTCGATGGCCGTGCTCGAGCAGCGCGCCCGCAGCGGCCGTTCCCGAGATGCTCCCCCCGACGATTCCGATGTCCAGTCGTTCCATCCGGCCTCCGACATTCCCGTCCGCTGCGGGCCGATTCAATCGTCCGTCGACGCAATCGGTATTCTCGCAGTCGATGGTCGATCCCGCATCCTCATCCTCGCGAGTTCCCGACGGCCGTGCGGCCATCCGGACCTCGCTGGTCCGTTCGGGCACGAGCCGGTTCATCGTCGTCGACCGTCGGGACCTCCCCGCCGGCATGGCCGACCGGCACGTCGCGGCCGGTCTCTTCGGGGACACGATCGCCGATGGGCTCGGGGGCGACCACTACCAGCTGAACAAGCTCGCCATCTGGATCCCGACCGGCCCGAACGAGGTCGAGTTCACCTTCTTCAGCCTGGCTCCCGGGACCAGGTCGGTCGCCCAGGGGGCCGAATGCGGCCATGCGGCGGTCGCCGTGGCCCGGGTGGCCGCCGAGGCGATCCGCACCGACGGGAGGCTCGTCGTCCGGAACGCCGACACCGGACAGCGGATGGCGGTCGATCTCGACCCCGAGGGTGGAATCGCCGACGGCGATCGCACGGGCACGGTGGTCTACGACCCGCCCCTTCCCCCGGTCGATGCGTCCAGGATGGGTCCCCTCTCCGGACGCGACGGGGACCTCGGCTGGGAGATCGTCCATGCAGGCAACGTCTTCGCCCTCGTGCCGGGATCCCGGACCTGCGACGACGCGGACCTCCGTCGGCTGATCCAGGCGGAGACCCTCGACTGGGCCCGGCGGACCGGCGTCTCGAACGCCTCCCCGGAATTCGTCCGCACCATCTCGTACGACATTCGATGGATCTCGGAGACCTCGGCCCGGATCGAGGCCACCTGCCACAACGGCGACCAGAGGCACAACTCGCTTCCGATCTCGGGAAACGTCGCACTGTGCAACCACGTCGCGCACCTTCGCATCCGCGACCTCGCGGCCACCTCGTCCACGGATGACGGCGACCTCGCCTTCAGCTTCGAGACCCGGTCGCAGGGAGGCGTCGAGAATGTCGGCGTCGATCTCGCGCGCCGCCCCGAAGGATGGATGATCCACTCGACCAGCAGCACGACGAACGTGCGTCTGCTGTTCCGGGGAACGGCGTTCATCGCGCCCTGAGACACGACGGAAAGGAGATCGAGGATGTGCGGCATCGCGGGGGTCTTCCACCCAGGCATCCCGAGGGATCCGGCCCGGCTCGAGGCGGTGACCGAAGCGATGATCGGTGCGCTGGCGTTCCGGGGCCCCGACCACCTGGGGACGTGGGCCGACGCCCACTTCGGCGGCGGTACGGCGCGGCTTAGGATCACGGGAGGACGTTCGAAGGCGGATCAACCGCTCGTGGACGAGCAGGGCCGGGTGTTCATCTTCAATGGCGAGCTGTACGACCCCGGATCGGTCGCGACGCGACTCGGCGTTCCCTACGACCCCTCCGAGTCCGACGGCACGGTGCTCGCCCGGCTCGTCTCCCGACATGGCCCCCGTGGCCTGAGGGACGCCTCGGCCATGTTCGCCCTCGCCAGCTACGACCCCGGCGAGCGTTCCCTGCTCCTCGTCCGGGACGCCTACGGGCAGAAGCCGCTCTACCACCGCACGCTCGACGACGGCACGATCGTCTTCGGATCGACGCTCGCCGCCGTGCACGTCGCAGGAGGTCCGCTCCGGGTCCGCGAGGACGCGATCGACGAGTGCCTCCTCTTCAAGAGCGTCGGGGGATGCCGGACCGGCTTCGAGGACGTTCGGCAGCTCGAACCGGGAGGATGGCTCGCGGTCGACCGGGACGGCACGGTCGCCACCGGTCGGTGGCACGAGTTCCCGGAGGACACGACCGAGGAGGCGCCCTCGCCGGACGAGCTCCGGGAGATCCTGCTCGAGTCGATCCGGAAGCGGATTCCACCGAGATTCAGGCCGACGGTCTTCCTCAGCGGCGGACTCGACTCGTCCATCGTCACCGCGGGCGTGCACCGCCTGGTCGATCCCGAGCGCCGTCCGCTCGCGCTCAGCATCGGCTACGACGTGGGGACTTCCGAGGACGAGACCCGGCACGCGGTCCGCCTCGTTCGGGAACTCGGCGTCCAGCACGAGATCGTCAAGCTGCCGGCGGCCGAGGTGCCGGACCTCATCGAGAAGGTCTCGGACTTCCTCGAGGACCCGGTGGCCGATCCGATCACGGTGCCGTTCTTCAAGCTCGCGGGCGTCGCCGCGACCGAGACCAGCGTGATCCTCACCGGCGACGGCGCGGACGAGTTCTGGGGTGGGTACGACCGGTTCGCGGACGCCCCGGACTCGATCGACGACTACCTCCCCCGCTCGATGGTCTTTCGACCCGCCGAACTGTCCCTCGACGAACCGCCCCCCTCCTACCTCGAGGGCACCACGATCGATCGGGGACTTCCGCCGCTCGACCGGATCATGCGGCTCGAGGTCAGGAATCGCCTGCGGAACTACCACCTCTCGCGGATCGACAAGCTCTCGATGGCCCATGCGCTCGAGGCCCGCTGCCCGTTCCTCGACGCCCGGGTCGCGGGACTCGCCCTCGGGCTCGCCGGACGGATCAAGCGGGACGGGGACCGCGTCAAGGTCCCGCTCCTCGAGGCATCGGAAGGCCTGCTCCCCCGATGGCTGATCGACCGAAGGAAGCAGCCGTTCACCGGGCCGGTCCTCGGCTGGCTCCGATCCTCCCTTCGTCCGAGGGTCCTCGACCTCGTCGACCATCCCGACCCTCGACTCGCCGACCGGGTCGACATCGCCGGACTCGTCGAACGGCTCGACGACCCCGAATCCGGCCCGTCGGTCGCCGGCCGCGTATGGTCGCTCCTGGTCGTCCAGACATGGCTGTCCACCACCGCCCCTCGCTTCGCCACACCATCCCCGGAACCGATCGATGTCCATTGACGACCGAATCGAGTCACTCTGGTCCACCATCGTGGCCCGCGGCCTCGTCGACACCCACTTCCACATCGGCCCGGAGTTCGTGCCGCGCAAGTACGACGTGATCTCCCTCGCCCGGGCGGCGCGGGAGATCGACGCGACCATGGTGCTGAAGTGCCACACCTGGCCGACGACCCCGCTGGCCGCCCTCGCACGGCTCGAGCTCGGCGCGGAATTCGTCGGAAGCGTCGTGCTGAACCGCGGGGTGGGAGGACTCAATCCCCATGCCGTGCGGGCCGCGGCCACCGGCAACCACACCCGCCTCGACGGTGCCGATCCGAGCGATCCGCCGATGGTCGTCTGGATGCCGACCGTGCACGCCGGCGCCCACATGAGATTCCACGGGGGCGGGACCTTCGACGCCCGCTGGCTCGGATGCGGCGGCGGCGAGTTCGAATCCCTGTCGACCGAGGAGGTCGAACCCATCGAGGCCTTCGACCGGTCGGGCCGGCCGCTCCCGGAACTGCTCGAGGTCGTGGATGCGATCGTCGAGACCGGCTGCACCCTCGCGACGGGACACCTCGGCCCGCAGGAGACCATGGACCTCGTCGAGATCGCGGTCGACCGAGGCGTGGAGCGGATCGTGGTGACCCACCCCCACTACCCCTGCACCGACCTGTCCGACGACCAGCTGGTCCACCTCGCGTCCCGCCCGGGCGTCTGGCTGGAGCACTGCATGGCGATCCACACCCTCGAGAACGTCCCGATCGAACGCTTCGCCACGTCGATCAAGGCGACGGGCCCCGAGCGGGTGCTCCTCGCCAGCGACTTCGGGCAGGTGCACTCCGAGTCGTTCCCCGAAGGGAACCACACCATGCTCTCGAAGCTCCTCCCCCTCATCGAGGACGAGATCGACGACGAGGCGATCGTCTCGATGTTCACGAGCAACTGCCGCACCGCCCTCGGCCTCCCGGACCGGGGGACGACGACGGGCTGACCCGGCGGGATCGCCGTGACTCAGTAGTTCTCGTCGAGGTAGGCGTCCTCGTCCGCGAGGAACTGGTCGTGCTCGTGCATCAGGGCGAGGAGCCGTGCCCGATCGGGCGGCCCGTCCTCGGCCGCGATCGCGGCCAGGCCCTCGAAGTACCGCTCCCGGACCTTCCCCGGGCTGAACATGATGAGGAACCGGGCGGGAGACTCGCCTCGCTGGGAGAAGTGATGGACCGTTCCGGGCGGAACCCGTACGAACCCGCCCGCCTCGACCGTGCGCGACACGCCATCGAGCGAGAATTCGAGACTTCCCTCCAGCAGGAAGAACATCTCGGTCGTCTCCTTGTGAAAATGAGGCACCGGGCCCGGGTCGCCCTTCTGCATCGTCTGCTCGAAGATCCCGACCTGCCCGCCCGTCTCCGCACCGATCGCCTTGAAGACGATCCCGCCGTTCCGGATCCGGATCACCCGCCCCTCGCCCGCCGCCAGGATCGTCTCGCTCATCCGCTTCTCCGAGGTTCGCATCGAACACCCCCATGGAAAGGCCGCCGATGACGGAATCCACCGACTCCCCGTTCTGGGAAGGACTCTACGCCAACCGCGATGCCGTCGACACGTTCGGCCCACCCAACCCCGAGATCCTCGAACTCGTGCCGACCCTCCCCTCCGGGGCGAGGGTCCTCGACCTCGGATGCGGTGAAGGCCGACTGATGCTTCCGCTCGCCGCCGCCGGCTTCGAGGTCGTCGGAGTCGACGTGTCCGCGGCCGGGGTCGAGAAGCTCCAACGGGTGGCGAGCGATCGCGGACTGTCGGTCGACGCCTCGGTGGCCGACCTCAACGAGTTCTCGATCACGGGCGACTTCGACCTGATGCTGAGCGACGGCGTCTTCCACAACATCCACCGCGAGCACGCGGAGCGACTCATCTCGGAGATGAAGGAGCACACCCGCCCGGGCGGGTACAACCTCGTCAAGCTCTTCACCACGAAGGTCCCGCCGCCGCCCGAACTGGCCCGCTTCCACATCGGCCTGTGGGAGGAGGAGGAACTGTTCGACCGCTACGAGGGATGGGAGTTCCTC
>JAYZBK010000091.1:0-3160 GCA_036339295.1 Planctomycetota bacterium | reverse complement strand
AGGATTCCCTCGACATCGATGCCGCCGGCGAGTTCCTCGTCATGGCCGCCACCCTGGTCGAGCTGAAGTCGCGCACGCTGGCCCCCCGGCGAGCGGAGGGCGAGGACGGGGAGGGCGAGTCGGAGTCGCTGGAGGAGAGCGATCCGCGGCAGGAGCTTGTCCGGCAGCTGCTCGCCTACCAGCGGTATCGCTCGGCGGCCGGGGATCTCGACGATCGTCGCGAGGCGTTCTCCTCGAGATGGCCCGTCCGGATCCGCATCGGCGAGGCCCGGGAGGAGACCCCGTCGGAACCTCCGTCGCTCGAACTCGAGGACGTCCACGCGGGCGACCTCTTCTCGGCGTTCGAGCGGATCATGGAGGCCATCGATCCCACCCGGCTCGGCGAACACGCGGTCGAGTACGACGACACCCCGATCGCCCTGCACCAGGAGGACCTCCTCGACCGCGTCCAGCGGCACCCGGACGGTCGGCTCTCGTTGCGCGAGGCGTTCGAGGGTCGGACGCGAGGGGCCATGATCGGGCTCTTCCTCGCCCTTCTCGAGCTCGCTCGCCAGCGGAAGGTGGTCTTCCACCAGGTCGACGTGGGCGAGATCGTGCTCGAGTTGAACCAGGACGGCGACGAGGCGGCCCTCGCCGAATCGGACGGGGAATCAGGCGGGGAATCGGCGTTCGCGGACGGTTCCGACGACCCCGTCGATCCGTCGGCGTAGTCGGTCGGGGCGTCAGTCCGAAAGGCCGCGGTCCCTGCCGCCGCCGTGTCCGGTCTCCCACTCGTCGAGCGTCTCGAGCAACGACGGACCGTACTCGGCGAGCTTGCGACGCCCGAGCCCGCGGATCGACGCCATCGACTCGATGTCGGACGGGCGGACCCTCGCGAGGTCCCGGAGCACGGCATCCGTGGCGATGACGTAGGCCGGCTTGGCCTTGGCGGCCGCCAGTTCCCTTCGTCGACTCCGCAACGCCTCGAAGAGCTCGCGATCCACGCCTTCGAAGTCCGCGTCGTCCCGGCGGGAGGTGGGTCGCCGTCTGGCGTCCCGGGTGGCGGGGGGGCGGACGAGCTCGATCTCCATCTCGCCCTTGAGGAGGGCATGGGCCTCGCTCCCGGTGATCACCACGGGGCGGTCTCCCGGCGTCCTGGCGAGGGCACCGAAGGCGACGAGCTGGCCGATCAGGTCCACCACCTGGTTCCGGGCGAACTCCGACAGCAGGCCGTGGGTGGTGAGTTCATCGTGGCGGAGCTCGAGGATCCGCTGGCTCCGCGACCCGGTGAGGATGTCCGCGACGTGTCCCGCCCCGAACTGCTGTCCGAGGTGGGCGAGACGGGCCACGCAGGAGACGATCTTGCAGGCCACGGTGTGCGAGTCGTCGAGCAGCTCGACCTCGCCGAGGCAGACGTCGCACGCGCCGCAGCCGCCCGGGCCCTCGTCGGCCCCGGCCCATTCGTGACCGAAGTACTCGACCAGCGCGCGATGCCGGCAGATGTTGGCGCGGCACCATCGGGTGGTGTGCTGCAGCAGCTCGATCTGGGCCGCGGTGTTCCGGTCCACGTCCGCGGCGTCGGCGCCCTGGTCGATCGCCTCCTCGGCCGAGCGTTCCACGAGGCCCTGCCACCGGACGACGTCCGAGGCGGAGTGGAGGAGCACGCATTCGGAGACCAGGCCGTCGCGGCCCGCCCGTCCCGCCTCCTGCTGGTAGTGCTCGAGCGACTTCGGCATCGTGGCGTGGATGACGCACCGGACGTCGCTCCGGTCGATGCCCATGCCGAAGGCGACCGTCGCGACGACGACGGGCAGTCGATCGGCGAGGAACGCATCGTGCACCGCCGCTCGATCCTCCGCCGACATCCCCGCGTGGTAGTGACCCGCGTCGACGCCCCGGGCCCGGAGGGCGCCGCTGATCCGCTCGGTCTCGGCCCGCGTCTGGGCGTAGACGATGCAGGCGTCGCCGGCGTGCCGCCCCAGCACCTCGAGGATCTGGGCCACCGCGTCCTGCCGTGGCCGGACCCGGAAGAGGAGATTCGGACGGTCGATCGAGCCCACGACCCTTGCCGGGTCCTCGAGTCGGAGTTGCTCGACGATGTCCTCGCGGACCCGGGGGGTCGCGGTGGCGGTGCACGCGAGCATCGGGACGCCGGGAAGCTGGGCCCGCAGCTGCGAGAGGCGTCGATAGTCGGGACGGAAGTCGTGGCCCCACTGGCTGATGCAGTGGGCCTCGTCGACCGCGACCAGGCAGGGATCGGCCCCCGCGAGCATCGAGGCCATGGAACCGAACGCCAGGCGTTCCGGGGCGAGGTACAGCAGCGACAGCGTTCCCGCGAGGTAGTCGCGGATCACCCGGCTCCGTTCCTGTTCTTCGAGCAGCCCGTGCAACGCCCCGGCCGCGATGCCGTTGGCCCGAAGCCCGTCGACCTGGTCCTTCATGAGGCTGACGAGCGGGCTGAGCACGATCACGGGCCGGTCGCGGACCAGCGCCGGAAGCTGGTAGCAGACGGACTTGCCGCCTCCGGTCGGAAGCACCAGAAGCGTGTCCCGGCCCTCGAGGACGGCGCGGACCGCCTCGGCCTGTCGGTCCCGCAGGTCCTCGTGGCCCCAGACCTCGCGCAGATGCATCCTCGCGCGGCCGAGCTCCTCCTCGATCGTGGTCGCAGGGTTTGTCGTCACTCGCGGCTGCCGTGGTTCGCGATCTCGCGGGCGATCCGTTCCTGCAGTCGCATCGCGTTGCGGACGTGGCCCCCGACCCCGTTGCAGAGGACGCTGAAGGACCAGCGACGACCGTCGTCCGCGGTCACGTAGCCGCTCAGGGCGCTGACCCCGAAGATGAACCCGCTCTTCCCGTCCACCCGGTAGCCGGCGGGGAAGCCGTTGAACCGTCGCTCGAGCGTGCCGTCGTCCCGACCCCCGCCGCGGGAGAGGCTTTCGACGAACATGTCCCCGCAGTCGGGGTTCGACTCCATGGCGTCGAGCCAGGCCGTGACGAAGGCGGCGGTCAGTCGGTTCCCGTGGGAGAGCCCGGACCCGTCGTCGATGACGAGGTCACCGACCAGGTCCTCGACGTCCTCGCCGACGTGCTGGCGGGCGAGTCCGACGATGGTCTCGGTGGCGTCGTCCCAGGAGGCGGAGCCGCCGCGTCGATCATGGATGGTCCGCTTGAGCAGGGCCTC
>JAYZBK010000090.1:0-2101 GCA_036339295.1 Planctomycetota bacterium | reverse complement strand
TCCCACGGAGGCTCGCCGACGGAGCGTGAGCCGGACGCCGGCGAGGATCCGCCAGCGGCCCGCCATCCTCCAGCCGCCGGAGCGGACGCCGGCCGAGATCGACGCCGCCGCCTCCGAGGCCCGACGCCTCCTCGGTCTGCTCTTCGCGACCGACGAGATCCGGACCCGCCGACTCGACGTCTCCGACGAGGTCCGCACGGGCGTGCACCACCTCTCGACCACGATCTGGGACGCGGTCCCGCAGATCCATCGGGACGTTCGTCGAGCCGCCCGGGAGTGCTGGGGCGTCGATCTCGATGCGCCCGGGTTCCTTCGCTACCGATCCTGGATCGGGGGCGACCGCGACGGGAACCCCAGGGTCACCGCGGCGTTCACGCGGGAGACGCTCGAGGCGATGCGGCAGGCGGCGGTGGACGGGCATCTCCGCGATCTCGACGCCCTGGAGAACGAACTGAGTCTCTCCGACCGTCGCGTCCCGGTCCTTCCCGAACTCGAGGCGGCGGTCGAGGCGGACGGCGACCTCGTGCCGCTCGACCCGGCATCGATCCGGCACCTCGACCACGAGCCGATCCGTCGGCGGGTCCATCAGCTCCGCGCCCGACTCCGGGCGGGGTCGATCGGAGGATCCGAGCTCGCGGAGGCGATCGATCTCATCCGACGCGCGG
Source organism: Planctomycetota bacterium (assembly GCA_036339295.1). Classification (GTDB taxonomy): domain Bacteria; phylum Planctomycetota; class Phycisphaerae; order Phycisphaerales; family SM1A02. The sequence goes on along the minus strand of JAYZBK010000090.1, from coordinate 1,436 downwards.
TCCGATTCGCGGGCCTCCCGGAGGTCGCGGATCGCGGACGACTCCTCGACGCCTCGGTGCGGGTCCGGACCTTCGGTCTCCACCTCGCGACCCTCGACATCAGGCAGCACAGTCGAGTGCACGAGGCCGCGGTCGGCGAGCTCCTCGAGCTCGGCGGCGTGACCGGCGACTATTCCGCGCTCTCCGCCAAGGAGCGGGCGTCGGTCCTCCGCCGGGATCTCGAGGGATCCCGACCGCTCCTCGCCCCGGGTGCCGTGGTCTCGGAGCAGACGCGGGAGCTGCTCGACACGCTCGCCGTCGTGCGGGAGTCGATCGAGCGGGAACCCGAGTCGATCGGGACCTACATCGTCAGCATGGCCCACGACCCGAGCGACGTGCTCGAGGTGCTGGTGCTGCTCCGGGAGGCCGGTCTCTGGTCGATCGAGAACGGCGAGGTCCGATGCCCGATGGACGTCGCACCGCTCTTCGAGACGGTCGAGGACCTCGACCAGGCGGTGCCGGTGCTCGAGGAGCTCTTCGCGGATCCCGTCTACGCGGCGCATCTCTCGGCCCGGGCTCGATTCCAGGAGATCATGCTGGGCTACTCGGACAGCAACAAGGACGGCGGCTACGTCGCTTCCACCTGGCGACTGCACGTCGCCCAGGACCAGGTGGCCCGTCTCTGTCGGGACCAGGGGGTCTCGCTTCGGTTCTTCCACGGCCGGGGTGGCACGGTGGCCCGCGGCGGGGGACGGGCGAATCGAGCGATCCTCGCGGCGCCCGCCGCCTCCCGCAACGGTCGGATCCGCTTCACCGAGCAGGGCGAGGTCATCTCGTTCCGGTACGCCATGCCGGCACTGGCCCGCCGTCACCTCGAGCAGATCGTCAACGCGATGCTGCTCTCGGCCTCGGAGGGGACCACCGGGGACGTCGTCCCGGACTCCCGCATCGCCGGGGAGATGGAGGTGATCGCCGGTCGTTCACGGGACCGGTACCGCGAGCTCATCGACGATCCGGGATTCTGGCCGCTCTTCGTCGGTCGGTCGCCGGTCCTCCACATCGGGGAGCTCCCGATCGCATCGCGGCCGGTCTCCCGCGGCGGTGGCCAGCTCGACTTCGACAGTCTGCGGGCGATCACCTGGGTCTTCGCCTGGACGCAGATGCGGGCGAACGTGCCGGGGTGGTACGGGCTCGGAACCGCTTTCGCCGAGGCGATCGAGCGGGACGCGGGGTTCGTGGATCGCCTTCGCGCCGCCTATCGGGAGGAGGCCTGGTTCACGGCCCTGCTGGACAACGCCCAGCAGGAGATGGCCCGGGCCCGGCTCGAGGTGACCGGCTGGTACCTCGCGGACGCGGCGGGGAAGACGCTGCTCGATCGCCTTCGGGACGAGTTCGAACTGACCGAGCGCATCGTTCTCTCGATCACCGGTCACCAGGCGCTGCTCGACCACAGCCCG
>JAYZBK010000089.1:0-13404 GCA_036339295.1 Planctomycetota bacterium | reverse complement strand
AGGAAGAGGAAGAGGAAGAGGAAGAGGAAGAGGAAGAGGAAGAGGAAGAGGAAGAGGAAGAGGAAGAGGAAGAGGACGGGGACGACGAAGAGGAGGCTGGCGAGGACGACGGGGGGGGCGATGAAGAGGACGGTGAGTGGGAAGACGGCGAAGGGGAGGAAGCCGAGGAGGATGAGGGCGACGCGGACGAGGAATCCGACGCCGCTCCGGTGCACGAGCTGAGCTACGAAGCGGTCGCCGAAGACGGCACGCTCTGGGATCAGGACGAGGACGAGATCCGAGAGGCCTAGTCCGTCGGGCCACGCCACCGTCGAGCCGAGGTTCCGCGCGTCATCGATGGAAGTGGAGATCCGGGGCTAGGCTGGCGTTGCCCGCCAGGTGCGGGTCCGCGGGGCCGCGGGTGACCGACCCTTGGATGATGAAGCCATCGCAGCCGCCTCCTTGCAGGCCATGCCGGGCATCGGGCCGCGAACGGCGGCGCGGGCCCTGCGGCGATTCGGCAGCGCGGGCGCCGTCCTGGCGTCGAGCGACCCCGTCCTGGCGCGAGCCCTCGGAGTCGATGTCGCTCGATTGAAGGCCATCCGGTCGGGCGTCTCGAGGGGCGCGGTTCGTCGGGATCTCCGGTCGCTGTCCTCGCTCGGCGGAACCGCCGTCTTCGCAGGGCATCCGAAGTACCCGCTCCCCTGGAGGGGGATGGACGACCCCCCGGTCGTGGTCAGGTGCCTCGGCGACCTCGATTGCCTCGTGGCCCGTCCATGCGTCTCGATCGTCGGATCAAGACGAGCCTCGTCCGTGGGAATTGACCTCGCGACGCGATTCTGTCGAGCGTTCATCGATGCCGGCTGGACCGTCTGCTCGGGCGGTGCTCGGGGCATCGACGCGGCCGTGCACCGGGCCTGTCTCCGCTCCGGGGGCCGCACCATCGTGGTCCTCGGGTCGGGGCTCTCCTGTCCCTACCCGCCGGAGCACGCTTCCCTGTTCGACGACGTCGTCGAGTCCGGTGGACTCGTGATGTCGGAGTTCCCCTGTGCCGCGGCACCGCGGCCCGCGCACTTCCCGGTCCGCAATCGGATCGTCGCCGGCTTGTCGGTGGGGGTCCTGCTGGTCGAGGCGGGCCCTCGGAGCGGGGCCCTGATCACGGGCCGACTGGCCGTCGAGGACTATGGCCGGGAGCTCCTCGCAATACCTGGAAGGGCGGATCGAGACACCAGTGCGGGCTGCCACCGGGCGGTTCGCGAGGGCTGGGCGATGCTGGTGGACGAGCCCGGGCAGGCCCTCGAGCACCTCTCCAGCCAGGCAGGGCTGATCGGGCTGTACGGGCTGCCTGGAAGGGGCGACTGAGATTCCATTGACCTTCCACGGCCGGTCGGCCGATGCACAGGTATCGGCGGGGATGAACCGGTGAGGAGGGATCCCGGTCCACCCCGTGCAGCCCCGGAACCCCCTGCGATGCGGCTCGGAGTTCTCAGCGACGTCCATGGCAATCGGCACGCCCTCGAGGCGGTGCTCGGCACGCTCGACGGTCTCGGGATCGATCGGATCATCTGCCTCGGCGACGTGGTCGGATACGGCCCGGATCCGGCGGACTGCCTCGACCTCCTCCGCAGCCGCCCGACCACGATGGTGCTCGGCAACCACGAGGAGGCGCTCCTGCGGCCGGCGCTCGCCCGCGGCTTCCGCGACGTGGCCCGGGAGGCGATCGCCTGGACACGGCGTCGGCTCCGACTGGAACGTCCCGACCTGCTGGCATGGCTTGCGGAACTTCCCGGCATGACCTACCTCGGGAACGCGGTGATGTGCGTGCACGACTCGCCCGCTCCGGGCGGGGCCCGCTACCTCGTGACGCGAAAGGATGCGATCGAGGCGTTCCCCGGGGTCGGCGTCCCGATCTGCTTCGTGGGGCACACCCACCTGCCTTCGGCGTTCCAGCTGGTCGGCGACGACGGTGGTTCCGTCCGGATGATCGACCGTCGGAGCCTCGAACGCGTGACCGTCGATCCGGCGGATCGCTGGATCCTCAACCCGGGCTCCGTCGGCCAGCCTCGGGACGGCGACCCCCGGGCTTCGTTCGCGGTGCTCGATCTCGCGGAGGCGACCGTGGAGTGGGAGCGGGTCGCGTACGACATCAGCGCAGCGCAGCGCGACGCCTTGCGGGCGGGGTTGCCGCCGCGAACCGCGGAACGCCTGGCGATCGGGGCCTGACGCCCGTCAGGCAGGGGTCAGGACCAGCCGACGGCGTAGAAGACGGCGGTGAAGAAGAGGTCGGCGAAGATGACGGTCACCACCGTCTGCACGACGGTGTCGGTCGTGGCCTTCCCGACTCCGGCCGCCCCGCCGGAGACCATCAGGCCGTTCCGGCACGCGATCAGGCCGAGGATCGTCCCGAACACGCCGGCCTTGAACAGGCCGGTGAGGAAGTCCATGCTCGAGAGCTGGTCGATCGTGTTGTTCTTGTAGACCTCGTACGGGATGCCGAGCTGGAACACGCCGATCAGCCCGCCTGCGCCGACGGCGGCAAGGTCGGCGATCACCGCGAGCAGCACGAGGCTGATCGCACTGGCGAGGACCCTCGGGACCACGAGGAAGCGGACGGGGTTCAGTCCCATCGACTCGAGGGCCTCGATCTCCTCCCCGACGACCATCGTCCCGATCTCCGCGGCGATCGAGGCGCCGGCGAAGCCGGTCAGGACGATCGCGGCGATCAGCGGGCCGAGCTCGCGGAACACCGCGACCCCGACGAGGTTCGCGACCTTGTCGACCTGCCCGAACTGGGCGAGGCTCGGCGCCGTCTGGAGCGCGAGGATGAAGCCGATGCTTCCGGAGACGAGGAGCACGATGCTGATGGATCGGACACCGACCCGGACCATCTGGGAGATGAAGGCCGATCGGCCGAATCGAACCCGCCGCTGGAAGATCGACCGGAGCACCCAGTGGAGCAGGTCGCGAAGCAGCCAGACGAGCCCGCCGACGAATTCGAGCGGCGCCGACACGAAGCCACCGAGCGACTCGATCGCGTGGGTCAGGAATCCTCGCTTGGCGCTCGACGTCGGCAAGGTCATTCCCCGCAGGCGGTGGCGACATCCGGTTCGATGGTGAAGACGGTATCCAGTCGCGCGATCTCGAAGACGCTCCGGACCCGGTCCTGGAGGGCGGCGAGGAAGAGGTCCGACGACTGTCGCCGGCACTGCTGGAGCCCCTCGACCAACGTCGCCACGCCGGATGAATCCATGTAGGGGACCTTCGAGAGGTCCAGCACGACTCGATTCGGGCGACTCTTGACGACCTCCCCGAGGCGGGTCCGGTGGAGGGGGCTCGACGCGAGGTCGACCTCGCCCACCGGCGTGATCACCACGATCCCATCCCGGGACTGGTCGACTTCGATCGTGAGTTCGCTCGGCATGGTGTCGGTTCTCTCGGACGGGCCGGATCGGACGTGGTGGCGGTCGACCGGCGGCTTCGGGATCGTGGGATCAGCAGGGTACGGTCTGCGAGCCGCCGTGGGCGCGCGGGGTCTTCTCGAGGACGAGTCGCATCCCGGTCGGGGTGCGATGCTCGAACGTGCACCGGTCGGTCACCTCGCGGATCAGGTGGACGCCGAGTCCCCCGGGGCGGATGTCGTCCAGTTCGCGGGGGGCGATCGACTCGGGGTCGCACTGGCGTCCTTCGTCCTCGATGACGACTCGGAAGACCCTCCGAGGGTCCTCGAGCATGGCGATCGAGATCCAGATCGGTCGTTCCGTCTCGCCGTCGTATCCGTGACGGATCACGTTGGCGAGGGCTTCGTCGATCGCCAGGGCGAGGTGACCCGATTCGACCTCGTCGAAGCCGAATCGTTCCGCCAGCGAGATGACCATGGAGCGGACGGGGGCCAGCAGATCGGGCCTGCTCGTGATCTCCAGGCGGATGACGTTCCCCAGTGCGACGGTCATGTCGATGGACCTCCCGCGGGCGGGAGGGCGCGGACCCAGGCGGCCCATCGGTCCGCCGCGGCCGCCCGGACGGGCAGGGGGGCGGAGGGGTCGTAGCCGAGGTCCTTGCCGGTGACCAGGCGGAGCGTGTCCCCGGCGATCAGTCGTTCCGCGGGGTCGGCGGAGAGCAGCATGGCCACGAGGTGCTCGAGCGTGGCGCGATCCGGCATCCGTGGGTCGCGGCCGAACTCCTCCGCGACCCTCACCGCCGCATAGATCCGGCTGGCCGGGTCGGGGGCGTCGAATCCGCCCGATGGGATCGGGGGAGCGCACCCCGTGGGCAGGCCGGCCAGGAGGCCCGGGAGAATCATCGCGAGCACGACCGGGAGAGGATGGGGACGCCGTCCCATGTCCGGAGAATACACGGACCGGCGCGGTCTCCACGAGGGGCATCCGGGGGCGGGCCGGCTGGTACGATCCTGCGTTTCCTGCTGCGGCAGGGGTTCTCCGGAATCGAGACAGGATCGTCATGAGCACCGAAACCGCATCCGGGTCGGCCGAAGCCTCCAAGGTCGTCGTGCCGGCCGCCGAGACCATCCCGATCCTCGACTTCGGGAGCCAGTACACGCAGTTGATCGCCCGGAGGATCCGGGAGCTCGGGGCCTTCAGCCTCCTGGTCGCTCCGGACACCGATCTGGAGACGATCAAGAAGCTCAACCCCCGCGGGATCGTGCTCTCCGGAGGGCCTTCGAGCGTCGGGGCCTCCGGCGCGCCTCGCTGCGATCCCGGCATCCTGGACCTCGGCGTTCCCGTCCTCGGCATCTGCTACGGCATGCAGTTGACCTGCGAGATGCTCGGTGGCGAGGTCCGCGGCGCGGACAGTCGCGAGTACGGCCGGGCGCAGCTCGAGATCAAGGATGATCGGGATCTCCTCGCGGGCATCCCCGAGCGGACGTCGGTCTGGATGAGTCACGGCGACCAGGTCACCGGCCTGAGCGACGGGTTCGACGTGGTGGCGTCGACCGACACCTGTCCGTACGCCGCGGTGCGGCATCGCGAGAAGCCGGTCTGGGGCGTCCAGTTCCATCCCGAGGTGACGCACACGCCGCACGGCATCGACATCCTCCGGAACTTCCTCTTCGGTGTCTGCAACTGCACCGGGAACTGGAAGATGAGCGAGTTCCTCGACGCCGAATCCGAGCGCGTCCGGACCGCCGTCGGGAACGACCGCGTGATCTGCGGTCTCTCGGGCGGCGTCGACAGCAGCGTGGTGGCCGCGCTGCTCCAGCGGGCCATCGGTGATCGACTGACCTGCATCTTCGTCGACAACGGACTGCTGCGGAAGAACGAGCGGACCCTCGTGGAGTCGACCTTCCGCGATCACTTCGACATCGACCTTCGCGTCGTCGACGCGACCGACGAGTTCCTCTCCGACCTCGCGGGGGTCGACGATCCCCAGGAGAAGCGGCGTCGGATCGGGCACCGATTCATCGACGTCTTCAAGGAGGCGGCCCGGGAGGTGGAATCCGAGTCCTCGTCGTACGGGGGCGTCCGATTCCTCGCCCAGGGGACGCTCTACCCGGACGTCATCGAGAGCGGAAGCTCGCTCGCCGGCACCGCCGCCAACATCAAGCTGCACCACAACGTCGGTGGCCTGCCGGAGGAGCTCGGATTCGAGCTGGTCGAGCCGCTTCGCGACCTGTTCAAGGACGAGGTGAGGACGCTGGGCGAGGTGCTCGGCCTGCCGCCGTCGATCGTGTGGCGACACCCGTTCCCGGGACCGGGCCTCGCCGTCCGCGTCCTCGGGGAGGTCACGCAGCCGAAGCTCGACCTCCTGAAGGAGTGCGACGAGATCCTCCTCGAGGAGATCGTGGCGAACGAGCTCTACCGGTCGACCAACCAGGTCTTCGCGGTGCTTCTCCCGGTGCGTTCGGTCGGGGTCATGGGCGACGGCCGGACCTACGACAACGTCGTCGCGATCCGGGCGGTCGAGACCCAGGACTTCATGACCGCCGACTGGGCGAGGCTGCCCTACGAGGTCCTCGCATCGATCTCCAACCGGATCATCAACGAGGTCGAGGGCGTGAACCGGGTGGTCTACGACATCAGCTCGAAGCCGCCGGCGACCATCGAGTGGGAATGATCGAACCGGGGGCGACGGGGACGATCAGCCACCTCGGCTGAAGGTGTTCTGCGTCATCATCAGCAGCAGCGTCTGGCAGACGATCTCGACGTCCCGCTCGGAGAGTCCGTGGTGGCACGGAAGGTGGATCGTCCGTGAGGCGAGGCGGGCGGCGATCGGCCAGTCCTGCTCGTGGTCGCCCTGGCCGGAGATGCCCGAGCCGGGGTGGGCGGGCGTGAGGCACCAGCCCGACGTCGCGCCGATGTCGTGCCGTCGAAGACCCGCGACGATCGCGTCCCGATCCTCGGAGAAGAATCGTTCGTCGAGCCGGACCGGGAATGCCGGCCAGCTCGGCTGGGCACTCGCCGCGGGGGCGGGCACCTGGAGATCGGGTTCGCCGCCGAGACGCGAGACGTAGGCCTCGGCGATCGTCCTTCGTCGCTGGATCGTGTCCTCCAGTCGTTCGAGCACGCCGATGCCCACCGACGCCCGAAGGGGATCCAGCCGGGCATCGAGCCCCCGACGGATCGGATGGTCCATCGTCGGGTCGTCCTCGACGACCTCGTGACCCTCGACGAGGGCGGCGAGGGCCGCCGCCGCGAGGCGTTCGTCGTTGGTGACCACGATTCCGCCGCCGGCCGCGAAGGCGGGGCTGTCCGGCCCCAGTCCGATGACGGAGATGCGCCCGAATCCGCCGGCGACGTCGTCGCCGATCGTCGACCCGAGGCTCTCGACCGCGTCCTCCACGAGCGGCACCTCGTACTTCCGCGACAGGGTCGCGAGGCTGCCGAGCACGCTTGGATCGAACCACGTCGGCGCGATCGCGATCGCCCGCGTCCGGTCGTCGATGCTCGCCTCGACTCGTTCCACGTCGATGCCTCCGGTCCGGGGCTGCGCATCGACGAATCGCGGCCTGAGACCGGCCCGCGTGATCGCGGTGACGACGCGGGCGGGGGCGTAGGCCGGGCAGATGATCTCGTCCTCGGGATCGAGGTGGAGCGCCCGGAAGGCCGCCTCCATCGCCGAGCCCGCGGAATTCGCCGCCACCGCGTGGGGCCGGCCGAGGATCCTCCCGGCCACGTCCTCGAGGGTCCTGACCGACTCCCGTTCACCTCGCAGCAGACCTTCGAGGGCCGCCTGGACGGCCGTGTGCTCTCGGGCGCGGATGTCGGGGAGGTTGAGGGGGATGGTGTCCATGTCGTCGATGGTCCCGTTCAGGGGGCGAGAATCCCGGGAAGTGCCTCCTCGGCCCTTCCGGAGAGCACGAGATGCCGCCATGCGGCGAGGGGTCGAAGGTCCTCGGGGAGGCCTCCGCCGCCACCCGCGATTCGTCCCAGCGGGCGGACGAGTTCGTCCTCGCCGTCGGACTGGAAGGAGACGGCGAGCGTGGCGAGGGAGCGGGTGGCCCGATCCGGGACGTCGAGGAACGGTCGGGCCGCCGCCGCCGCATCAGGCCGGCCCGGCTGCACGAGTCCGCGGAGGAGGATCTGCACGAGTGCCGGATCGTTCCGTTCGATCGCCGCCTCGATCCTCGGCGTCAGGGCGTCCGGATCGATCCGGCCCATCGCCGCGGAGGCGTCGAGCAGGATCGGGATCATCCCCGACCCACGTCGGGTGATGCCGGCATCGATGATCGCGGCGAGCGTGTCGCGGTCCATGCGATCGTCGGGGAGTCCGACGAACCATCGCATGGTCGGGACGTGACCCTTCGAAACGGCCGCCGAGGCCACGGTCGGCCTCGTCTCGGGGGACGCGAGCACGAGGGAGGCGATCGCGACCTGCAGCGGGTCCTCGCGGGGCAGCTTCTCCACGAGTCCGGACGGTGCCGTGGTCTCCGAGGCGAGCAGGAGCAGCGACGTCGGGATCAGCTGGATGTCGCTTCCGTCGGTGGCGAGCGCCTCCCAGGCCCGGATGCCGCGAGGGCCGTCGAGTTCGAGCAGCGAGAGGACCGCGGCGGCCCGGAGCCCGTCGTTCGCGGGTCGATTCGAGACGGCCTCGGCGATCGCGGCGAGGCCTTCGATCGTGGCGAGACGCCGGCCGATCTCCGTCACCTCGAAGATCACCCGGTCGGTGGTCTCCGATGGCGTCATCGATTCGATCCAGGCCGCCACCCGGCCCGGCCGGGTTCCCTCCAGCGCAAGGGCGGCGACACCCCGGGCAAGTTCGCCGGCCTCGGATCCCGTCGCCAGCGCGTCGAGCGCCTCGAGGTCCGCGGGACGACCCCGGCGAGCGAGGAGGATCGCCTCGACGCCGGCCTGGAACGCGAGGTCCGCGTCGAGCATTCGACCGGCGATCGCGGGTGCGAGTCGTTCCCCTCCGAGAAGTCCGATCACGAACGCCGAATTGGATTCGATCTCGGACGAGCGGGCGGCGAGCTCGATCGGGTCGCCCCCTCGCTCCGCGAGCGCGATCATGGCGGCGGTCCGCATCGACGGGGCGGCGTGGTCGAGGCAGGCCTCGAGGAGCCGGTCCACCATCGGGGGGTCGAGCTCGTCGAGTGAGCGGAGGGCGGCCGGGGAGGCGGCGTTGCCGACGGCGCGTCGGAGCACGGAGATGCTCGAGTCGACCGGATCGATCGTCCCGTAGGGGTTCGTGTCCTGGGCGGCCGCCCGGGAGGCCGATCCATGGTCGAGTTCGAGAAGCAGGGCCGGCGAGCCGAACAGGAGGGAGACCGATGCCGCGGTCCCGCCGAGTCCCCGGAAGCTTCGAGATCGACTTGCCGTCATCCCGGGAGTGTACGAGTTTCGGCGATTCAGCCGCGTCGAAGCGTGCGGCGAATCTCGTCGACCAGGTCCCGGAGGAGCGTGCTCTCCCCGTCGTCGGAGGTCACCTGTTCGTCCGCCTCGAGCTGCCGCCGGATCCGTCGGTCCGCGGTGTGGACCGTGGAGTGCGTCGTACGGCCGAGCGAGGTCGCGATCTCGGGGAAGCAGGCGTTGGTCATCTCCCGGGCGAGGTAGGCGCAGAGACCACGAGCCAGCACCACGCGGCGATGCCGTCCGGTCGAGAGGAGCTCGTCCCGGTCCACGTTCACCGCCTCGCAGACGACCTCGATGATCCGGCCGAGCCGGATCGGCCGGCCTCCGGTCGAGGTCGACTCGTCGCCGAGGGCCCGCTGGACCGAGATCGATCCGATCTCGCGATTGGCGTCGAGGCCGTCGATGCGGGCGAGGGCGTCGATGCGGGCGATTCCTCCCAGGAGCTCCCGTACCGAACCGACGCAGCGGCCGGCGAGGGTGTCGGTCGCGGACTCGGACAGCTTCATCCCGCGGTCGGCCGCGAGTCGACGGGTGAGGCGGAGCCGGAGATCCCGGTCGGGACGATCCACCTGGACGACCATCCCGGACAGGAAGCGGCTGGTGAGCGGGCCGCTGAATCGATGAACGGTCCGCGGGTGCGCGTCGCTCGCCACCACGATCGTGGCGCCGCTCATCGCGAGCTGGTCGAGCGTGTGCAGGAACTCGCTCTGGGTCGAGCTCTTGTTCGAGAGGAACTGGACGTCGTCGATCGCGAGGAGGTCGAGCCGGCGGAGGCTCTTCCGGAACCCGTCGAGCTCCTTGTTGCGCACCGCGTGGATGTACTCGTTGGTGAACTGCTCGCCGGTGAGGTAGCGAACCTTGGAGGTGCGGTCGAACTCCTGCCTCCGCTGGCAGAGGCCGCGGAGCAGGTGGGTCTTGCCGATGCCGCAGTCGCCGTGGACGAACAGGATCGAGGCGGCGCCGTCGAGGTCGTCGGCCACCCGCTGGGCGGCGTCGAAGGCGAGCCGGTTGGAGTCGCCCACCTCGAAGCCGGCGAGGGTGGGCCCGGCGTCCCGTCGGTCGCGACGAAGTCGCTTGGTGTTTCGGGCCCGGCTTCGGTCCGGCGGCGCCGCGTGGGGTCCGTCCTGGTTCCGGCCCTCGGTCCCGTCGTGGCTCGTGGCGTCCTCGCCCGGGCGGTGACGCACCTCGAGGCTCACCTTGGCCGCGTCGCCCAGTTCCGCCCTCGCGGCCGTCTGGATCGCCTCGCGGAAGTGCCGCTCGATCCAGTCCGCGACGAATCGACTGTCCGCCCGGATGCGAAGCGAGCCGTCCTCGACCACGAAGTCCGTCGTCCGGTCGAACCACATGTCCCAGCGGCGGGCCCCGACCCGACGAGCGACCTCGCGACCGATGCGATCGGGGATGCTGTCTTCCTCGGCGGGTTGGGCAGGTCGGACGGGGGTCGAGGCGATCGAGGTCATGCGGACTCCTCGCGGGGGAGGTCGGGATGGTTCTCACGGCCTCTCCGAATCGCGACTCGGGAAGGCCCTCTCGAAGTCCACGGGACAGCACGACCCGGTCATGGGCCTGCACACTCTCCCTTGGACGAGTTGGAGTCCCTTCCAGCGGACGTCGCACTCCTCGAGGCGTCCGGGGCTCACCGGGCCAGGCGGCTCCGGCGACGATCGACGGCGACCTGGTGGTCCGCTTCGGACCGGTCGGCGGGTCGGACCGCACGACTGCGACCCTCGTCGTTCGATGCGTCGCTCATCCTTGAACGACCATGAGACCTTAACGGGTCGGCGAGCCGCGCCATGCCCGTCCGAGCCGAGTCACCGGGTCGTCGGTGACCGAATCCCTTGTGGGACGGGGGATCCGGACGACTCGAAAAAAGTAATCCACCGTGAACGCGTCGTCCCTGCGAAGAGGTGTGGACAACTCGTGTCAACCGGGTTCGACATCGCCGACCGGTCGAACGAGCGCCAGTCGCCTGACCGAGTAGCGGAAGCCCGCGCGTCGGTAGAGCCTTGTCGCGGGATGGTTTGCGCGATCGACCGCGAGGACGACGAGTCGGGCGGGATCGTCGTTGAGCAGGGAAAGTCCAAATGTCAAGAGGGTGCGCGCCAGTCCTCGACCGCGCGATTCGGTGTCGAGTCCGAGGTAGACGAGTTCGATCGTGTGCCCGTCGCTTCCTCGGTTGAAGAGGAGCACGCCCGCCGGACGTCCTTCGACGCGGAGGACGTGCCACCACTCGGGGATCCGCACGCCCGTCGCCATGTGACCGTCGAGGATGTCGCTGGTCCTTCGAAGCCGGGAGAGGCCCGGGCAGTCCAGCGTGTGTTCGTAGGTGCGTTCCAGCAGGTCCTCGAGGAGCTTCCGGTCCTCGCCGTCCCACGGCTCGATCGTCACGCCGGCGGGAAGTTCCGGCGCCGGGATCGAGCCGAAGCGGGGGATCGGTCGCTCGAGGTAGTCCAGCTCGGCCATCCGGGAGAAGCCGCCGGCGAGGAAGATCGCCTCCTCCCGGGTATCGGTCGGGTCGACCAGGGCCTGGGCGAGGTCGATTCCGGCCCCGTCGAGGCCGTCGATCGCTCGACGGACGAGGTCCCCGAGGACGTCGATCATCGCGGTCGACCCGGCCCGGCTCGCGAAGACCATCGCCGTCCGTCCGGTCCCCGGGGCCACGAGGACGGTGGCCCGGATCCGGTCACGGTCGTCCAGGAAGGCCCAGAGATGATCCAGCGAGATCCGGTTGGACCGGGCGTGGGCGAGGAAGCGGCTCGCCGCGGCGGCGTCCCCCCGCACGAGCACGCGGACGGCCTCCTCCAACCGGGCTCCGTCGACTCGGTGCACCCGGCCCGCAGGGGGGCTGGTGGATGGTTCTGGGGCCTCGGCCATGCCGGAAACGTATCCGAGTCTGGAACCGGGCGGGATGCACCACGGAAGATGATCCGGGGCCGATCCTGCTACAATCGCGTCCTCGACTTGGAGGGCCTTCGCCCATGCTTCAGATCAGGATCCTCGGGGCCGTGTTCGCCCTGCTTTGCTCGCTCGGCCTCTCGACCCCCGCGTGGTCGCTCGGTCCCGTGGCCGCCCCCACGGTCGCCGCTGCATCGGGCCCCGACTGGGAGATCGACTTCGCTCCCGGGCCCCTCCGGCTCTACGTCGACCCGACCAACGGCCGGTACTACTGGTACTTCACCTACACGGTCACCAACCTCGGCGAGCGGGACCTCGTCTTCGCACCCCGGATCGAGCTCTTCCTCGACTCCGGGGAGATCATGCGATCCGGACGCGGCGTGCCCTCGCGGGTCGTGGACCAGCTCCGGAAGCTCCTCGGCGACTCGCTCCTCGAGGACCAGAACAGGATCATCGGCGACCTGCGGGTGGGCCGCGAGAACGCCCGTACCGGCATCGCGGTCTGGCCGGCCGAGGACCAGGACGTCACGGAGCTCACGCTCTTCTTCGGCGGGCTCTCGAGCGAGCAGCAGCTCGTCGAGCATCCCGTGACGGGAAAGAAGGTCCGCCTCTACAAGACGCTTCGACGGGAGTACGTGGTCCCGGGGGATCCGGCCGAGCGAGGTTCGACCGCCCTGGCCCTCGAGCCCAAGAGCAACCGTCGCGGTCCCGAGTGCGAGTTCGAGTTCCAGGTCGGCGGCAAGCCCGCCGGATGCTGGATCTTCCGGTAATCCATCCTCGGCCCGGGGCTGGGAACCAAGCCCGGGAATCGGGAGTGGGAATCGGGAGTGGGAATCGGCCTTGGGAACCCGGGCCCGGGTACCCCCCCCGGAGGCTTCCGGCGGACTTGAAGCCCGTCCGGTCGCCGGTATAATCCTCGATCCCGAACACGGTGCCGAGGCACCACGTCATCAACCCCCGTCCGCCAGCGGACGACGCATCGAACGGAGCCAGTCGTGGCACACAAGAAGGGCCAGGGTTCTTCGAAGAACGGTCGTGACTCGAATGCCCAGTTCCGGGGCATCAAGCTCTACGGCGGCCAGGTCGCCAAGGCGGGCTCGATCATCGTTCGCCAGTGCGGCACGAAGTTCCAGCCGGGCTACCTCGTGCAGCGGGGCAAGGACGACACGCTCATGGCACGCGTCGAGGGCACCGTCCGCTTCCGTGGTCGCAAGGTCGACATCGTCCCCGCCGACGAGTCCGTGCCGCGGTACCACGTCGTGGACAAGGCCGTCGCGGCCCGCAACTGAACCACTCGCGACCGGCTCCCGGTCGCTCCCACGATCGACGACGCCTCGGGTTCCGGCCCGGGGCGTCTTCATTCCCCGGGGACCAGCGTCTCCCCGATCGCATCCCGGACCACGCCATGCATCTCATCGATGAAGCTCGCATCTTCGTCCGAAGCGGCAAGGGAGGAAACGGGTGCGTGAGCCTCCGTCGGGAGAAGTTCGTGCCCAAGGGCGGGCCCGACGGCGGTGACGGGGGACGTGGTGGCAGCGTGATCCTCTTCGCGGATCCGCATCTCGACACGCTCCTGCCGTTCCGCTACAAGCCCCACTTCTTCGCCGAGCCGGGCGAGCAGGGCTCGGGCTCGAGCAAGCACGGGCGCGACGGGCGCGACCGTCGGGTCGCCGTCCCGGTGGGGACGCAGATCCGCGACGAGGACACCGACGAGGTCCTGGCC
>JAYZBK010000088.1:0-9814 GCA_036339295.1 Planctomycetota bacterium | reverse complement strand
CGCGAAGCCGCGTACACCGGCAAGGTGATCACCTTCGAGGACGCCTTGAACAGCGACCAGGACCTGATGCCCGAGGTGATGGAGTTCGCCGAGATGCGGAAGCCCGGCGTCCCGGTGCCCGGGCGGACGAAGTTCGAACGGTCGGACGACGGCCGGGTGACGGGAGGCTGAGGTGGACGACTCGAGGACCACGCGGCGCGGATTCATCGGGGCGGCCGGCGCCGCCGCGGCGGTGGGGGCCTCGGTGCCCTCGGCGATGGGCGAGGCCGCCCGCGGGCGGGATGCCGTCTTCAAGTTGAACTACGCGCCGCATTTCGGCATGTTCAATGCGGTCAGCGGCGACGACCATCTCGACCAGATCCGCTACGCCCACGACCAGGGGTTCCGGGCCTGGGAGGACAACGGGATGCCCGGACGGTCGGCCGAGGAGCAGTCGCGGATCGGCGACGAGCTTCGACGACTCGGGATGACCATGGGCGTCTTCGTCTCCGAGGCCGACTTCGGCCGCGAGACGCTCGTGCTCCCCCCGGATCAGATCCAGGATCACCTGAGGACCCGCATGGAGTCCGCGATCGAGGTCGCCAAGCGTTGCGGCGCGACGTGGACGACCGTGGTGCCGGGGCGCTACTCGCAGAGGACGGCTCCGGACTTCCAGACGGCGAACTGCATCGAGAACCTCAAGTTCTGCGCGGGCCTGCTCGAGCCTCACGGCCTCGTCATGGTGCTGGAGCCCTTGAATCGACGGGATCATCCGGGGTTGTTCCTGACGGGGATCCCGCAGGCGTACCTGATCTGCCGGGCGGTGGGCAGCCCGAGCTGCCGGATCCTCGACGATCTCTACCACCAGCAGATCACCGAGGGGAACCTCGTGCCCTTCATGGACCAGGCGTGGAGCGAGATCGCCTACTTCCAGGTCGGGGACAACCCGGGCCGTCGCGAGCCGACGACCGGCGAGATCGACTACCGCAACATCTTCCGGCACATCCACTCCAGGGGATTCGACGGCATCGTCGGCATGGAGCACGGCATGAGCCGCGGCGGCAAGGAGGGCGTCGAGCGACTCGTGGCGGCGTATCGAGAGTGCGACGACTTCCGCGACTGATTCCGATCGTGCTGGCCGCTCTCCTCGGCGGTTGCGCGACCCCGACCGCCGAGCAGCCCGTCGACCGGGCTTCGTTCGAACCGGTCCTCGTGGTCGATCGTCGCATCGTGATGGGTGTCGAGACGGTGATCACGACCTGGGCTCCCTCGGTCGAGATCGCCCGGGACGCCACGCGACAGGCGTTCGACCGACTCGCCCGCCTGGAGCAGGCGATCAGCGACTACCGGCCGCGGAGCGAGGCGATGCTCGCGACCGAGTTCGTGGAGGAGGACGTCCCGGTCTCCGCGGACTTCGCCGCGGCGCTCGACGTCGCCGCCGGATGGTGGCGGGGAAGTGATGGAGCCATCGATCCGACCATCGGACCGCTCACGGCGTTGTGGCGGGACCACCGTCGACGCGGCGCGATTCCGGATCGTCGTTCCACGGCCTTCGCCGGCGCGACGGTCGGATGGAACAAGCTTTCAGTCGATCTCGCGGGACCGACGCCAACGATCCGGTTCCGGACCGCGGCGATGCGGCTCGACTTCGGCGCGATCGGGAAGGGGCTCGCCGGCGACCTCGCCCTCGCGACCATGCGCGAGCACGGTCTCCCGCGGACCCTCGTCGATCTCGGGGGCGACGTCGTCGCGGGTGGGCCACCGCCCGGGCGCGATGGCTGGAGGATCTCGGTCCGGACCGTCGCATGGGACGACGAGCAGGTGCTCGACCTCGCGACCGGAGCCGTCGCGACCAGTGGCGACGTCGAACAGTTCGTCGAGGTCGTCGACGGCGACGAGGTTCGACGCTACGGGCACATCCTCGATCCAAGGACGGGAGAGCCGGTCCCGATCCGCCGCGAGGCGACGGTCGAGGTCCGGGGTGGTGTCCGGCCCGGTGCCGATGCGGATGCGTTGGCGACCCTCGCGGTGATCGCGGGCGCGGACGCCGCGAAGGAGGCGGCGGGACGAATGGGCGTCTCGGCCTCGATCAGGACGGTCGAGGCTCGCTTCCCGGGTGCGGACCCCGCCGTCCCCGAGGATTGGATCGTGCGGGTCGTTCCGTGAGCCCGGCTCAGCCGTTCTTGGCCAGCTTGAACGCCTCGATCGCCCGGACCCTCGCCTGCTTGAGGTCCACGAGCGGCGGCGGTGCGGAGCCGTCGACGTGTTCGGGGGCCCAGCGGGCGACATACTCGTTCCCGCCGTCGAACCGATCCCGCTGCGTGTCCGGGTTGAACACCCGGAAGTAGGGCGCCGCATCGGTCCCGGTCGAGGCGGCCCACTGCCAGCCTCCGTTGTTGGAGGGGAAGTCGGCGTCGGCGAGCGATCGGAGGAAGTGCCGCTCGCCTCGTCGCCAGTCGACCAGGAGGTGCTTGGTGAGGAAGGTCGCCACGATCATCCGCACTCGATTGTGCATCCAGCCGGTGGCCGCAAGCTGCTTCATGCCCGCATCGACGATCGCGATTCCCGTCGTCCCGCGTCGCCAGGCGTCGAATCCCGCCTCGTCTTCCCGCCACGCCACGCGGTCCGTCCAGCCGTGCAGCGGACGGTCCATCGAGAGTCGCGGGATCCCGTCCATCACGTGGCGATAGAACTCCCGCCAGACGAGTTCGCTGAGCCAGGTCGCGGGCCCCTCGGTCCAGGTGTCGGGCCGATCGCCGAACCGGGCCACCATCGCCGCGAGGGCTCGGCGGGGCGACAGGCTCCCGCAGGCGAACCAGGGCGACAGCGTGCTCGTGCCGTCGAGGGCGGGAGGGTCCCGGTCCTCGTCGTAGCGTGCGACGGCGCCGTCGAGGAAGGCTTCGAGGCGGCGGTGGGGTTCCGCCTCGCCGGGAGCGAAGGGGCCCGGCGGATTCGAGGCCGCGAATGACTCGACGGTGACCTCGGAGGGCAGCGTCGACGGGTCGAGTGCCGTGCCGTGGGCCGGGACGTCGGCGATCTCCGGGAGGCCGTCCTCCGCCAGCCGCTTCATCCAGTTCTTCCGGAAGGGCGTGAAGACGGTGTAGGGCGTCCCACTTCCCGAGCGGATCTCGCGAACCGGGAGGATGGTCTGGTTCTCGTGGCGAACGAATCGCCGGTCGACGGATTCCAGCGCCGATGCGACGAGTTCGTCCCGACGTTCCTCGTCGACGCCGAACTCGCGTCCGGCGTGGATCTCATCGATGTCGTTCTCCTTCGCGATCGATGCGACGAGCCGTTCCACCGGCCACTCCGTCGTGGATTCGACCACTCGAAGGCGAAGCCCGCGATCGGCGAGGCGGTCGCGGAGGGCGGCCACCCCGCCCGCGATCATCGCTCGTCGCGGCGTTCCGAGGTGGTGGCGATTCCACGCGTCGGGCGTCGCCACGAAGAGCGGGAGGCAGCCACCGCGGCCGCGTTCCATCGCGGTCGCGAGCATCGGCTGGTCGTCCAACCGGAGGTCGTCCCGGAACCAGGCGATGGTCCTCGTCGTTCCTTCGACCGTGGTCATGCCGCCGCCTCTCCGAGGATCCGATCCGCGACCGAGAGGCCCGCGGCCAGCGCCTCGTCGATCGAGGGCTCGACCTGCCAGTCCCCGGCGAGATGCATGTTCGCGGGAAGTCCCGCGGCGACGTCGGCACCGGGACGGGGCAGGGCGTCGGGGATCCGATCGGTCGCGAGATGGATCCAGTCGTCGTCCGGGACCCCCAGCAGGTCGGCCGCTTCCCGTCGGATCGACGCCACGTCGATCGTGTCGGGAAGGTCGGTCGACGGTCGAAGGCTGGCGACGACGGTGTGGCGTCCGTCGGGGGCCAGTCCGGGCGCCACGCTGGTGGGGCTGCAGACGAGATTGAGCTCGCCCTCGGGCCGTCCGTTGAGGACGATGATGGGCTCGTCGAGCACGGGTCGGGGCGAGGAGAAGTGGACCGCGATCGTTCCGGACCAGCGTCCGGTGGCGGTGGACCCACCGACGGACGAGAGGAGCCGGGCGGCGACGTCGAACGGGGTCGCGACGACGATCTCCCGAGCATCGAGCCTCGAGCCGTCGTGCAACGTCACGCCCTCCGGGTCCACGGTCGCGACGGCCGCATCGAGGCGGATGTCATCCCGGATCGGTGCCGCGAGCCCGTCGGCGAGGGCCTGCATGCCTCCGGTGGGGAGTTCCGCGTCGCCGGTGGCGAAGCGATGGATCGTGCGGAGGAGGCGCCCGGCGGGGACCTCGAGATCCTCGTCGAGCATGACGCCGCCGAAGAACGGGCGAAGGAAGGCGTCGACGAATCGCGGGGTGAAGCCCGCCGAGGCGATCCAGTCGCGCGCCGAGCCCTCGGGCGACTCGCCCTTCATCGCTCGTCGGGCCGCGATTCGTGCGCGAACGGCCCCGAGGAGGTCGGGGAGGCCGAGGAGTCCGTTCCACCAGGCACCCAAGGCGGAGAGCGGCTCCCGTGCCGGATCGACGACCCGGAACCGACGGTCGGCCGTGACCACGATCGCGCCCGGCACGAAGGCGTGGCGGGGGACGGCGTCGCGAGGGACGAGCGCCTCGAGCCGACGGTAGTTCGACATCGACACCTGGAAGCCGAGGTCGCAGACGTGGCCATCGATCACCCGGCTGCCGAGTCGTCCCCCGATGCGATCCCCGGCCTCGAGCACGAGGGGCTGTCGGCCCGATTCGGCGAGACGCCTCGCGCAGGCAAGGCCGCTCGGGCCGGCACCGACAATCAGGACGTCTGCGGCAGGCATGATCGGGGATCCGGGTCGCGTGGAGGCGGGACTCAGGCGTCGCCGGTCATCATCGCCTGGATCTCGCGTCGAGTCGCGGCGTCCCTCTCCCAGCGGCCACCGGCGGAACGGGTGCGCATCACGGCACCGCACGCCTTCGCGCCACGGATCTGCATGCAGGAGTGGGTGCCCTCGATCATCACGAGGACGGCGGACGGGTCGAGGTGCTCCTCGATGGACTCGCGGATTTGTCGGGTCAGTCGTTCCTGCTGCTGCGGGCGGCGGGCGATGATCTCGACGGTCCGGGCCAGCTTCGAGAGGCCGACGACGCGGTCGTGCTGGGGCTGGTACGCGACGTGCGCGACGCCCGTGAACGGGAGCAGGTGGTGCTCGCACATGCTGGTGAAGGGGATGTTGCTCACGATCACCGGATCCTCGCCCTCCTGGGCGAACTGGCGTCCGAGGTGTTCGCTCGGGCAGGAGCCGATGCCGGAGAAGAGCTCCCCGTAGGCCTTCGCGACTCGTCGCGGGGTGTCGAGGAGACCCTCTCGGTCGGGGTTCTCGCCGATGGCGAGGAGGATCTCGCGAACCGCGGCCTCGATCCGATCGTGATCGATGCCTTCGGTCGCGTCATGGTCGGTGGGAAGGGAGCGGAGGTCCTGGATCACGGTTCTGGTTCCTTGTACTGGGCGGAATCGACGTACCCCGGACTTCGAGGAGACCGGAGTCCGGGATTCGCCTGATTCAGGAATCCTTTCCGGGATCGATTCGTCGGATGCGAATCGGGCCTCTCGCCCGGTCGGGGTCGACCACCCGTCCCTGCTGCAGGATCTCGACCCTCCCGGCCGCCACCAGTCGTCTCGCCGCCCTTCGAACGGGCTCCATGAGTGGTCGCCAGTCCGTCACGCCCGGAACCGACTGCGCCACCTCGGACGGGCAGATCGTCGCCCCGGCCCGGCGGTGTTCGAGCAGTCCGAGGACGCGATCCTCCAGGTCGATCTCTCGAGCACCGATCCCGGTTCGACGACACGCGGCCGAGCAGTAGCGGACCTCGTCCCAGTCGCGAGCCCACTTCCTTCGCCAGGAGAAGCTCCGTCCGCAGGATCGGCAGGTCTTGGACGGAAGGACGCCGCCCATCAGGACGCCTCGAAGAGCGTGCCCGCCGCGGCCTCGATTCGGGCGGAGGACCGGTCGCGGAGGATCATGCCCGCGGCGGCGATCCCGCTTTCGATCGCATGTTCGACCCGGCCGCCGAGGCACCAGTCGCCGCAGACGACGAGGCGTCGATCCGCCGACCGGAAGCAGTCGCGGCCGAGTGCTCGATCGACGAGGCCATGTCTCCAGCGGTGGACGTCTCCTTCGGGGACGTCGCAGCCGAGGATCTCCGAGGCCAGCCGACGGAGTTCGGGTTCGACCTCGTCGGGCGCGGCCTCGAGATGCCGCCTCGTCCACTCGGGCGAGGCATGCATCGTCCAGGCGCCGGCGTCCCTGCGGCCCGGTCGACTCGCCTCGCGGACGAGCCAGCGAACGGAGTCCGTCGGATCGACCGCGACGTCGAATCCGGGATCGTGGGACACGCCATCGACCATGAAGGTCCAGGTCGGTTCGTACTCGACCGCCGCCATCGCTTCGAGGGTCTCCGGTTCGACGCCCACGGACTCGGCGGGGACGGAGCGGAGCAGGTCCGCGGATTGCGGCGCGGGGATCGCCAGCACGACCCTGGGCGCAGCCCCGAGGACGTTCCCGTCGGCGTCGACCGCCTTCCACTCGTCCGCACCGCGTTCCAGTCGATCGACCCGGGCGGCGAACCTGACCCGGAGATCGGCCTGGAGGTGCTTGAGAAGCGAGTTCATGCCGTCCTTCCCGACGAACCAGGGGTCGGATGGTGGAGCCGTTTCGCCATCGGCCGATCGGACGCGAGGGGACCAGGCGGTCACGACGTCGTCCTCGATCCAGCTCCGGGTGAGGTCCCGGCGGAGGTCCCCGCGAAGCCTCAGCACCTGGCAGCCGTGGTCGTGGCGGATGTCGCGATCGGCCCCGCGACGCCGGGTGCTCAGTCGACCGCCCGGTCCACGGCCCTTGTCGAGGAGCGTCACGTCGTGTCCATGGTCCGCCAGGGTCCGGGCGGCCATCGATCCGGCGACGCCCGCGCCGATCACCAGCACGGGTGATCGACGCACGCGGCGAACGACCGATTCCTCGAATCCCGCCAGGTCGAGCCGCCTGGCATGGACCGTGGTCGGGCGGGTCCTGATCGTTCCCGTGACCACGTGGTCCTCTTCGAACGGACGGTCGAAGAGGCCGAGGCACCAGAGGAGCCCGCCGATGGAGTTGGGGTCGTTTCCGTCGAGGGCGTAGCGATCGTTGAGGTCGAGGAGCCGACTCAGCGTCTCCCGTGCGTCGTTCGACCAACCGAGCAGCGCCTTGCCCCAGGTCATCCGCAGGTTGTTGTGCAGCCAGCCGCGTTCCCGCAGGGACGCCTGGGCGAGATCCCAGAGGCGATCGCCGGTCCGCCCGCGGGCCAGCGTCTCCCACGAGAGTCGGCTTCGATCGTCCCGCGCGTGGGAGGCGAGCGTCTCCCTCGCCCATGCGGGAATCGCCCCGTACTCGTCGTGGTCGGGATGGGTGCGGCAGAAGTGGAAGGCCAGTTCCCGCCAGACGAGCAGTTCGTCGAGGAACTTGTCCGGACCATCGCCACCGATGGCGGCGGCTTCACGAGCGAGGCGGGTCGGGGCGATCATGCCGTGGTGGAGCCACGGCGAGAGTCCGCTCGTGCCTGCGATGGCCGCATCGTTCCGGCGGCGGTGGTATCGCGCGAGTCCGTCCTCGACGAACGCCGACCATCGGCCGATGGCCTCCGACTCGCCTCCCGTCATGTCGGGCACCGGTCCGACGGCATGGTCGAGGGGCCACCGTCCGACCAGGTCGGCGAGCGACTGGGAATCGGAACCCGCGAGGTCCAGGGAGCCGGGCGGGAGATCGTGGTCGCGAGCCGCCGGAGCCTCGAGACGCGACGCGAGCTCCGGCCGTCGAATCCGATCCTTCCATTGCTTCTCGCAGGCGGATCGGAACTTGAAGGCTCGTTCGTGGATCCCGACCACCATGTGGCCGGGCAGGATGCACGAGGCATCCACCGAGATCGTTCCGCCGGAGACGTGCTCCGCGATGCGCCTCGTCCACGCCGGGTATGGCGCCCGGGGGTGGTCCTCGGTCACCAGCATCCGGGCCCGCGACGCGAGCCAGCGGAGTCCGCTGCCTTCGGGCAGGTCGGGCGGCGTGATCGACATGCGAACGCCAAGTCCGGCGAGGCGGCCCTGCAGTTCGGCCCAGCCTTCGAGCATGAACAGGGTCTGGCGGTCGTTGGCGTAGGCGACCGATCCGCCGAATCCCGCGTGGACCAGCAGGGGGGCGTCCATCGCGCGGGCGGCCGCCGCCGCGACCTCGAGGACGGGGTTCTCGTGGATCCGGGAGGCGTGGTGGAGCCAGGCCACGACCGGGCCGTCGGTCCGGTCGCCGTCGAAGGCGTCCCGGACGATCGTGCATCGTTCCGCCAGCTCGCCGGGCAGGTCGAACGGAAGCCTGGAAGCGGTCGCGATCATGCCGTGCGCACCCTTCCGAGGCCGCCATCGACGCCGATGACCTGACCGGTGACCCAGCCCGATTCGTCGGTCGCGAGCCACTCGATCACGCTGCCGACGTCCTGCGGCGTGCCGATCCGGCCGAGCGGGTGCATCTTTCGCGAGTGTTCGAGGGCCCGCTCGCTCGAGGTGATCCGCGACGCCATGGGGGTGTCGACGAGGGCGGGGGCCACCACGTTCACGCGGAGGCCTCGTGCGGCGTAGGTCGCGGCGGCCGAGCGGGCGAGTCCCTCGACCGCGGCACCCGCGGCGGCGATCGCCTCGTGGTTCGGCAGGCCGACCGAGGCGGCCACGGTCGACACCAGCACCACGCTGCCTCCCTGCTTCATGTGCTTCCCGGCGCTGCGGACGCAGCTGAACGCGGTGGTGGCCTTGGCGGCGAAGGTCGTCGTCCAGTCGGCGGCGGTGAGGAGGTGGGCAGGCTTCAGCGTGATGCAACCGGCGAGGTTGACGATCGTCCGCAGGGGCGGTCGGGCCTCGTCCGACGCGATCTCCCCGACCAGCTCGTCGAACGAGTCCGGGTCGCTCGCGTCCCGGACTCGACGATCGGCGAGTCCATCCAGGCCCTCGAGTCGCGAGGCATCGCGTCCGACGCCGACGATCTCGAATCCTCTCGCCGCGAGCCTACGAACCACGTCGCGACCGATGCCACCTCCGGCGCCCACCACGATCGCGGTGGACGGATCGGAGATTGCCGGAGTTCCTTCGTGATCCAACGTCTGCTCCATTTCCTAGAAGGCCAAGAGACCCGCCGCGAGGCCGCGGTGGTGGAGAGCCGGCTTCGGAACGGACGCCGGCGTCGAGACCTCCGGAATCCGGGAGGTTCGCCGAGGCGGTTCGCCGGGGCGATCCGAGGGTTTCAGGCGCGGCTCGACCGGTCGAGAATTCCCCGTCGCGGCGGTCGTCGGCCCGGTCGGCGGCCCTGATGGCGAGCGGCGGCCGGACCCGGGTGGGGGACGAGGATGGAACGTTCGACCGAGGCCGGACGGCCGTGGTCTGGTTCAAGCGGGACCTGCGACTCCATGATCATCGACCCCTGGTCGAGGCGGCGCGAGACCACCGGGTGATCCCGCTGTTCATCGAGGAGGACGATCTCTGGCGGCGCGACGGGATCGGAGCGGCGACGCTCGAGGTCGGCCTGGGATGTGAAGCGAACCTCGATCGCGAGCTCCGGTCGCTCGGTGGGAGGCTGGTGATTCGAAGGGGGGATGCGGTGGAGGTGCTCGAGCGCCTGCATGCAGAGGTTCCGTTCGAGGAGATCCATGCCCACGAGGAGACCGGTGGGCCATCGACCTGGGAACGGGATCGCGCGGTGGCGGCGTGGTGTGCCGAGCATCGCGTCGCGTTCCACGAGCAACCGCAGCACGGCGTGATCCGAAGACTTGGATCGAGGGATGGATGGGCGGCTCGATGGTCCCGAC
>JAYZBK010000087.1:0-7744 GCA_036339295.1 Planctomycetota bacterium | reverse complement strand
TGGTTCCGACCTCGAGGATCGGGAAGAGGTCGGTGAGGTAGTCGCGAAGGACGTTGCCGGTGACCGAGATCGTGTCCTCGCCCTTCCGAATGCGTGCGAGGCTGAATCGGCACGCCTCGGCGGGGGCGAGGGTGTGGAACTCGAGTCCGTCGGTGTCGTGCTCGGCGAGGTATCGCTCGACCTTGCGAAGCAGCTGTTGGTCGTGCGGCCGAGCGGTGTCCAGCCAGAAGACGGCGGGCGATCCGGTCGCCCGGGCCCGGGCGACCGCGAGCTTCACCCAGTCGCGGATCGGGGCGTCCTTGGTCTGGCACATCCGCCAGATGTCGCCTTGCTCCACCTCGTGCTCGAGCAGGACGGTGCCCGCGGCGTCGACCACCCGCATGGTTCCGGCCGAGGGCACCTCGAAGGTCTTGTCGTGGGAGCCGTACTCCTCGGCCTTCTTCGCCATCAGGCCCACGTTCGGGACGCTCCCCATCGTGGCCGGGTCGTAGGCGCCGTGGGCCTTGCAGTCGTCGATGACCGCCTGGTAGACGCCCGCGTAGGAGCGATCGGGGATGACGGCCTTGGCGTCCTGGGTCTCGCCGGCCGCGTTCCACATCCGACCCGACTCGCGCAGCATGGCCGGCATGGAGGCGTCGATGATGACGTCGCTCGGGACGTGCAGGTTGGTGATGCCGCGGTCGGAGTCCACCTGGGCGATCCCGGGGCCGGCGTCGTAGACGGCCTGGACGTCCGCCTCGATCTCGGATCGTTCGGCATCGGGCAGGGCGGCGATCTTCGCGACCACGTCCCCGAACCCGTGGTTGGGATCGACGCCGAGCCGGTCGAAGGTCGCGGCGTGCTTCTCGAAGACCGGCTTGAAGTAGGCGCGGACGGCGTGCCCGAAGATGATCGGATCGCTGACCTTCATCATCGTCGCCTTCATGTGGAGCGAGAAGAGGACGCCCGCGTCCCGGGCCTCCGCCACCTGCTGCTCGAGGAACGAGACGAGGGCCCCGCGGGACATGAACGAGGCGTCGGCGACCTCGCCGTCCTCGAGGGCGATGCCCTCGCGGAGGACCGTCACGGTCCCCTCCCCGTCGACGTGCTCGATCCGGGCCGTCGTGGCGCCGTCGATCGTGGTCGATCGCTCGTTCCCGAAGAAGTCGTTGGCCTCCATGCTCGAGACGTGGCTCGCGGAGTCCCCGCTCCAGGCGCCCATCCGGTGGGGGTGCGCCTTCGCGTACGCCTTCACGGCCCCCGGGGCCCGCCGGTCGGAGTTGCCTTCCCGGAGCACCGGGTTGACGGCGCTGCCCTTGACCGCGTCGTAGGCGGCCTTGGCGGCGTGCTCCTCGTCGGTGGTCGGTTCCTCGGGGTAGTCCGGGAGGTCGTAGCCCTGGGCCTGGAGCTCGGCGATGGCGGCCTTCATCTGCGGGATGGAGGCGCTGATGTTCGGGAGCTTGATGATGTTCGCCTCGGGCGTCGTGGCGAGGCGGCCGAGCTCCGCGAGGTGGTCGTCGATCCGCCGCTCGGCGGGGAGGCGATCGGGGAAGCGGCAGATGATCCGGCCGGCGAGGGAGATGTCGCGGGTCTCGACCTCGATCCCGGCGGCCTCCGCGAAGGTGCGGAGGATCGGGAGGAAGGAGTAGGTCGCGAGGGCGGGGGCCTCGTCGGTGTGGGTGTAGATGATGGTGGGGGCGTCGCTCATCTCGATCGGTCCTCGACAGGGGTGGCAGGCCCGCGAAAGCGGGCGCGGGCGGTGATTCTAGGGACTCCCGGCCGCCGACGAGCGGCCCGGGCCCCGGGGGTTCGGGCGGCCCGGCGATCGTCGGGATCGCTTCCGTGGACCGACCGCCCCGACTGCGCCGGGCGGCCGGGCGTCCTCTGGACTCATCGGCAGGATGGAACGGAGCCGGTCCGGCCCGTGGCGGGCCTCAGGCCAGCACGATCCGGTCGCCCATCTCGTCGTGGTGGGCCCGCATCGCGTCTCGCGTGTCCACGACGAGCTTCGCGTGCTTCGCCACCGTCTCGTAGTCGAAGGCCGCATGGTTCGTCGACACGAGCACGCAGTCGAAGGTCGCCAGGTTCTCCGCCGTGAGATCGACGCTCGTCATCTTCAGGTCGTGGCGACGAACGCGGGGCGTGATCGGGATGTGGGGGTCGCTGTACTCGACATCCGCACCCCGCTCCTCCAGGAGCTGGATCAGCTCGAACGAAGGGCTCTCCCGGGTGTCGTCGACGTCCGGCTTGTACGAGAGACCCATCACGAGGATCCGCGAGCCCTTGACGGGCTTGCCTTGCTCGTTCAGCGCCCACGCGACCCGGTCCACCACGTAGTGCGGCATCGCGGTGTTGACCTCGCCGGCCAGCTCGATGAACCGGGTGTTGCAGCCCACCTCCTTGGCCTTCCACGTCAGGTAGAAGGGATCGATCGGGATGCAGTGCCCGCCGAGTCCCGGCCCGGGATAGAAGGGCATGAAGCCGAAGGGCTTGGTGCTCGCGGCGCGGACGACCTCCCAGATGTCGATGTCCATCCGCTGGAGGACGGTCTTCATCTCGTTGACGAGGGCGATGTTGACCGCCCGGAAGATGTTCTCGAGGAGCTTCGCGCTCTCGGCGACCTCCGCCGAGGAGACCTCGACGACGTCGGCGATGCCCTTTCGGTAGACCATGGCGGCGAGCCGGGTCGAATGCTCGTCGAGACCTCCCACGAGCTTGGGGATCGTGCTCGTGGAGTGGTCCTTCCGCCCCGGATCCTCGCGTTCCGGGCTGAAGGCGACGAAGAGATCCCTGCCCACCTCGAGACCCTTCGCGGACTCGGGGGCGTGCTTCATCATCACCGGGAGCATCTCGTCCCGGGTCGTCCGCGGGTAGGTCGTCGATTCGAGCACGACGAGCTGTCCGGGGCGAAGGGATCGCCCGATGTGTTCGGCGGTGATCGTGATGTAGGAGAGATCGGGTTCCTGGTGGGCGCCCAGCGGCGTCGGAACCGCGATGAGGATCACGTCGCACTCGCCGAGCCGACCGAAGTCGGTCGTGGCCGAGAATCGGTCGCTCGACGCGAGATCCTCGACCATCTCGTCCCCGAGATGCTTCAGGTAGTTCTCCCTCGCGCCGATCGCATCGATCTTGCGCTGGTCCACGTCGAAGCCGACGACGGGCATCCCGCCGCGGTGCAGGGCGTGGGCCAGGGGAAGTCCGACGTAACCGAGGCCGACGATCCCGACGACGGCGGTGCCGTTCTCGATCTTCGCGGCAAGCTGCTCGGCCATGCTCATGGTGCTGGTGCTCACAGGGCTCTCTCGGAAGGGCGGATCCGTGATTCCTCGACGCGTCCTCGGCGCCGTCCGGGCGGTCCTGCACCCGGACCACGCAATGTACCAGTCCGGCGGTCGATCGCGACCGCCATGCAGGGAGTTGCCGCGCCGTTCCCGCGGTCGCCGCCCCGACGCCTGCCGGTAACGATCAAATTCAACGGCGCCCCGGGGAATCGACCGATTCCCGGACAGGAGCGTGCTAACCTTGAAAGTCCCGCGACGCGGATGTCTGGGTCTGCACGACGGCGGGAATCATCAACCACGGAGTCGATCGTGAACCACGTTGACACAATGGCGGCGCCCGCGGCCGGTTCGGACAAGGCGACGGCCGAGGAGACCGCGAAGCTGATCGCGGACGTCGAGGCCTACTGCGAGGAGATCCGTCCGATCGAGGAGATCTGCTACCTCGAGCACGAGCCGAACCCGGCGATCCGCGAACTCGCCCAGAAGCACGATCTTCTCGGCATGCCCCTCCCGAAGCGATACGGAGGCCGCGGGGTCGACAGCCTGACCTACGCGCGGATGCTCGCCCGCATCAACCGCGAGGGCACCGGCGTCCGGACGTTCTTCAGCGGCCAGACCTCGATCGGCCAGTACCCCATCCTCAAGTACGGCACCGAGGAGCAGAAGGATCGCTACCTGCCGGCCTCGTGCCGCGGGGACTGCACGCTCGCCTTCGGCCTCACCGAACCCGATGCGGGCTCGAACCCGCTCGAGGGCACCTGCACCTGGCGTCGCGAGGGCGACAAGTTCATCCTCAACGGGGTGAAGTACCTCATCTCGAACGGCTCGATCGCCGACGCGGTGATCGTCTTCGCGTTCCCGGAGGGCGTCGAGGGGCCGGAGCGACGGATGAGCGCCTTCATCGTCGACACCGCCGGCGACAGCTTCGAGGCGGAGGCGCTTCACGCGAAGCCCGGCATGTACACCTCCGACACCGCCATGTTCGAGATGACGGAGCACCCGATCTCGGGCGACAACATGCTCGGGGGCGAGGGCAACGGCTTCCGGATCGCGATGCACACGCTGGTCTCCGGCCGACTCTCCGTCGCCTCGGGCTGCCTGGGCACCATCGAGGACTGCCTCGACGAGTGCGTCCGGTACGCCCGGGAGCGGGAGCAGCACGGAAAGCCGATCGGCAAGCACCAGCTCGTGCAGCAGCACATCGCCCGGATCGAGATCATGCGGGCCACCGCCGATGCGATGATCGAGCGGGCCGCGCTGGCGAAGGAGGCCTCCGACGACGCGCCGGGCGACAAGCAGAAGCTCGCCGACGCGGACTACGTCGTCGCGCAGGCCAAGTACTGGGCCAGCAACGCCGCGTGGGAGGCGGTCGATCGGGCCGTCCAGGTCTTCGGCGGCCGCGGATGGAGCGAGCTCTATCGCCCGTTCCGCCACCTCCAGGACGTCCGGGTCTGCCGGATCTACGAGGGGACCGACGAGATCATGCAGCTCAAGATGGGCGCCCATCTCCTCGGCAAGGAGTTCGCCGCCTTCGGTTGATCCTCGCCGTACGACCGTCCATGAAACGACGCACGCCCCGGCCTTCGGCCGGGGCGTGTTCATGCGCGGTGGAGCCCCGGGTGCTCAGTCGGTCCGGGGGTTGGCCTCGGCGATGGCCTTCCGCATCGCCTCGAACCCCTGCTTGATGACCTGGTCGGCCGCGGCGCGGATGATGGTCGTCCCGACCGCGGCGACGAGCCCGGACATGTGGACGATCTCGGCCTCCCAGTCCAGCCTCGTCCGATCGTCCTCGTGGGGGACGAGATCGAGCGTCGACTTCACGCCGAACTTCGTGCCGATCCCCTTGGCCTCGACGCCCACCACGACCTTCTCGTGCGGGACGTGGTCGATGACCTCGAAGTCCTGCTTGAGGTTCGCCTTGATGAAGCTGAAGCCCGGGCGGATGGTCGTCCGACAGATGCCGTCCTCGCCGATCTCCTTCTTCACCAGTCCCGGCACGATGGCGACGAGACGGTCGAGGTCGACGAGGAAGGCGTGGACCTCGTGCCGCGGGGCATCGAGGATCTCGGTTCCGCTGAATGGTTCGTGCTTCGACATGGACGACGAGTATACGGGCCGACGGCGTTCACTCGGTTCCGAGGTCCCTCGCCGTCTCGACCAGTTCGAGGAGCCTCGCCGGCGAGTACCCCTCGTCCCAGAACCAGCGGATCGTTCCTTCCCGGTCGAGCAGCAGGACGCGGGCGTTCCGCGGGTGCCCGGTGCCCGTGAGGTCCCGGACCCGTCGGGCATCGTCCCCGTACAGCGTGATCACGCCGTCCCAGGACTCGCGGGGAATGCCCGCCCTCATGCCGTCGTCGATCGTCTCCTGCAGGAAGGTCGCCGGGAACCACCCGCCGACGGCGGGGATCTCCACGACCGGCACCTCGGCCTCGACCTGGAGCATCCCCAGCATCCAGCGGTCGATGTCGAACTGCGCCGCCTGCACGTACCCGATCATCGCGATCCAGGGAGCACCGGCCCGATCGCCGGGGAGGCTGATCTCCCGATCATCGAGATCTCGTCCGAGCACCTCGGGGAACGGCTCCCCCAGCGGGTCGCGGTCGGGCGACGCGGTGTCGCAGCCGGCGAGGACAAGCAGCCCCGCGAGCATGGCGGCGGGATTCAAGGGTCGACGTTTCATGATGGAAGGCTATCCTCGACGAGAGTGGAGACAGGACGGCGGCGTGTCCGTCGCCTGTTCCTCCCAGGAGCCGTCACCGCATGAGAATCCATGGACCGTCGTCCCGATCTCGACCCACGTCGCGGCCCCGCGGGCGGTGCCGGGTTTCGCCGGCCGGCATCCTCCTCGCGACCCTCCTGCCGCTCGGTTGCGGGGACGCCGGGGCCGGCGGTCGATCGGTCACGGAGCCGATGGCGGCCACCACCGCGTCCGGGGAGGTCGACCTGCCCGACGGCATCGATGTCGAGACGATGGATCCCGTCCTGCTGGAGTCGGCCCGCGAGCGGATCCGGGCGACGACCGCGGAGCCCGAATCCGCGGCCGCGTGGGCGGCCCTCGCGGATCTCTGGCTCGCCCACGCCCGCTACGACCTCGCGGTCGATCCCGCCGGTCGGGCCGTGGAGCTCGCGCCGGAATCGCCTCGGCGTCGCCTGGTCCTCGCGGTGGCGTTGGAGAACGCCGGCGAGATCGAGGCGGCCCTCGACTCGGCTCGTCGCGCGGTCGACCTCGACCGCGGCGATGCCTCGCTCGCCTGGTGGGTCTCCGGACTCGCGCTCGATGCGGGGGAGCTCGAGGAGGCGGAAGCGCTCGCGGTCTCCGCGCTCCAGCTGGACCCCCAGGACACCACCGGCGTGCACGCGCTCGTGATGGTCCAGCTCGCCGAAGGGGATGCCGCGGCCGCGCTCGCATCCATCGAGCCGCTCGTCCGGGCCGACCCATCCGACCAGGCGAGCCGTTTCCTGCTCGGGCGCGCCCTGCAGGCCGCAGGTCGGACGGACGAGGCCACGCGACAGCTGATGGTCGCCGGGGAGACCAGGCCGATCTTCGTGCACCCGTGGATCCTCGAGATCCGGGAAGGCCGGGTCGATCGCAACCAGCGGATCCAGGACGTCGCGAGGCTCGCCTCCCAGGGGCGCCTCGACGAGGCGCTCGCCCTGAGCGACGAACTGGAATCGATCTACGGACCGGAACGGGAGATCAGGTTCTCGAGGGTCGTGGTGAACGCGATCGCCGGGCGTCACGAGGAGGTCCTGAGGGAGGCTGATGCGATCATCGCCGACGAACCCGACTGGGCCGCCCCGAGGCTCCGGGCCGGTCTCGCCTCCCTCGCGATCGCCATGCGGACGGTCCCGCCCGGAGGGACGGGCGTCGCCCGAGCACGGATGGAGGGAACCCGGTGCATCGAGCTGGCGCCGGGTGACGCGGAATCCCACGAACTCCTCGGTCGGTCCCATGCCGCGGTGGGGGCCTGGGCGGAGGCGCTGCCCTCGTTCCGGAAGTGCCTCGACCTCGAGCCGTCGGTGGCGAGGTATCACGTCGCCGTCGGCGACTGCCTCGTCGAGACGGGGTCCGCCCGCGAAGGGCTGAATCTCATGCGAAGGATGAACCAGGCGTTCGGTCGCTCGGTCGATGCCACCCTCGTCGAGGCGCGGGCACTCGCCTCGCTCGGCAGGACCGAGGATGCCCGTCGCCTGCTTGAAGGGTGTCGACAGGCGATGCCGGGGCACCCCGGGGTCGCGAGGACGGCGAGGTACATCGCGGAGTCCGGCGGATGAGCACCTGGTCGAGACGATCCCTCCTCGGCGTCGGGATCCCGATGCCGCGATGCGCGGGCACCCTCGTCCTGGCGGTCGCGTCGCTCCTCGGATGCGGGGAAGGCGGCGGCGATTCCGCGGGCTCCGATGCGAAGGCGGTCGAGCCCGGCCCGCCCGACCTCGTCGGTTCGACGACGGCCGGAATCGAGGCGGGCGAGACCGCCGCCTGG
>JAYZBK010000086.1:0-3251 GCA_036339295.1 Planctomycetota bacterium | reverse complement strand
GGAAGTCGCAGCCCGGATCCGATCCGGGGTATCCCGCAAGTGCGGGATTCGACGGGACTTGGATGAAAGCGGGTGACCGGGGTCGAACCGGCAACATTCAGCTTGGAAGGCTGACGCTCTACCAATTGAGCTACACCCGCGTGTCCTCGCCGTCGGGCGACGAGTGGACGGAGAGGATAGCCGGTTCTCCGGGACTCTTCCACCGCATCGAGCCGCGTGGGAGAGCAGGTTGATGACGCCGTGGAGGGATCGCATCCGGATCCGGATCACGTCGGTCCTGCCGTCGGGCCCGGTCTGGAACCTGGCGTCGTCGAACCGATGCCGGCCGGGTCGTCATGTCGTTGTTCCCCTGGGAACGGGAGGGGCCGCCGCTCGGGCCGGGGCCATGGATCGAATGCGTGGCACCGCTTCGCGCATGTCGGCCATCACTCGACCTTGATGACGACCAGCGTCACGTCGTCCTCCGGGCGGTCGCCGCCCCGGAAGTCGTTGCAGGCGCGGACGACCGCCTCGGCGATCTCCCGGGCCGGTCGCTGGTGGTTGGCGCGGACGACCTCGCGGAGGCGATCCTTGCCGAAGAAGTCGCCATCCGGCGACACGGTCTCCCAGACGCCGTCGGTCGCACCGAGGATGATCGAGCCCGGGCCCGGAATCGGCTGGCTCATCGCGTCGAACGACTCGTTCTCGTCGATGCCGAGCGGCACGCCCCCGCCGTCGGGTTCGTCGAAGGCGTCCCGGACGGGATCGAAGACGAGCGGCGGGTCGTGGCCGGCGCTCGCCCAGTCGAACCGGCTGCGATCGGCATCGACGCGAAGCAGGAGGAGCGTCATGAAACGCCCGAGCGGGATGTCGTCGACGAGGGCCCGGTTCACCGAGGCGAGCAGGTCGCCGAGGCCGGGGTCGGACTCGATCCTGGCGTGGAGCGCGGCCCGGGCGTTCGCCATGATGAGGGCGGCCCCGATCCCGTGCCCGGTCACGTCCCCGAGCGCGACCGTGGTCCCGGCGGCGGCCGCGGTGTCGATCTCGAGGAAGTCGAAGTAGTCGCCGCCCGTCTCGTCGCAGTACACGCTGAGACCCGCGACGTCGAGGCCCTCGACCGACGGCGCCTGCGTGGGCAGCAGGTTCTGCTGGACCTCCATCGCGACCTCCAGGGCGTTCCGCATCTCGAAGCGCTCGCGCAGGCCGGAGGTCATGGAGGCGAGGTCGTGCGAGAGGTCGGTGAACTCGCGGCCCCCGGACGGGCTGAAGCGGGCGTCGAGATCGCCGCCGGCGATCGCGGCGGCGGTTCCTCGCAGGGCCAGGATCGGTCGCACGATCGTGCGAGCGATGGCGTACCCGACGAGGCCGCAGCTCGCGAGGATCAGGAGACCCGCGAGAAGCATCCGGTTCCGAACGGCGGTCACGCCCGAGAGTAGGTCCTCTTCCGGGATCGCGAGGACGAGCCTCCACGGCGGCCCGCCGTTCATCGCGAGCGGTTCCTCCTCGGCCTCCCACCAGTCGCCCTCGGGGCCCCGCAGGCGAAAGACCCCGGCGTGCTCGTCGGGGTCCGAGGGGAGCACGTCGGCGATCCGCCGGAGGATGGGGTCGTCGATCTCGCGGGCGGAGAGCACCCGGCCGTCGAGCGACTTGAGGAGCGACGGCTCGTCCGAGGCGACGATCGACCCTTCGGCGTCGATGATCATCGAGCGCCCCTTCCGCCCCAGCTGGATCCTCGCCATCTGCCGGGAGATGTCGCTCGTCGTGAAGCCGATGTCGACGATCGCGAGGCGACCCTCGTCGTCGCGGAGCTCCCGGGTGAAGCCACTGCCGACCGGGGGATTCTCGTCCGAGGTCGCCCAGGTGTAGAGCGGCGACCAGCCCCCCTGCTCGCCCGCGGCGATCGCGGCCTGGATCCATGGTCGCTTCGCGGGGTCGTAGGGCATCTCGCCCATGGGCGGGGACATCGGGCGGTCGAATCGGTCGAGGCGATGCTCGATCGCCACGCCGGGTCGGGCGCTGTCGTAGGTGACCGCCTTCCATCCGCCGGTCGGGATCGCCTCGACCCACATGACGTCGTCCCGCGCTGTCACGAAGCCCACCG
The DNA here is from genome assembly GCA_036339295.1 of Planctomycetota bacterium. Taxonomy (GTDB): domain Bacteria; phylum Planctomycetota; class Phycisphaerae; order Phycisphaerales; family SM1A02. The sequence goes on along the minus strand of JAYZBK010000086.1, from coordinate 1,171 downwards.
AGCCGATGCCCGGGAAGGCCCGGGCCAGCGCCGCCGCGCGGGGGATCAGCTCGACGAGGTCGTCGTGGTCGTCGATCCGGATGGTGCCGCGTCGGATGCCCTCGACGAGCATGTCCGACACCCGCACCGGGGTCTCGAGGGTGTCGCGGACGGCCAGTCGCATCCGCTCGGTGACCTGGTGCGTCAGCTGCTCGAGGAGGTCCGTCGTCGATCGTCGCATCCCGGCGGTCGCGAGGATGCCCATCGCGAGGACGACGAGGCCCATGACGAAGCAGAGGACGACCGGGTACGTGATCGCGATCGAGGTCCCGCCGCGAGCGGGCCCTCGGTCCACGATCGGATCGCCGGAGGTCGGATCGGACGGGTTCAGGCCGTGGCGCCGGCTGCAGAGGAGACGGCGGCCTTGATCGCGGCGAAGTCGGGCAGCTCGCCGGGGTTCTCCTGGATCGCGGCGTGGACGACCTTGCCGTCGGTGTCGACGACGAAGGCGGCTCGGGTCGAGACGCCCTTCTGGCCCATGAGGTCCTCGAGGAGCGTGCCCCATTCGGCGCAGGTCGTCTTGTTGAAGTCGCTCAGCAGCGGGAACGGCAGCGATTCGAGCTCGCGGAACTTGGCGACCACGAAGCAGCTGTCGATCGAGATCCCGTAGACCTTCGCCCCGAGGCCGGTCCACGCGTCCCAGTCGTCCCGGACGGTGCAGAACTCCTCCTGGCAGACCCCGCTGACGGCCAGGGGGAAGAAGAGGATCACGGTGGGCCCGGCCGACCAGTGGACGTCGCCGGTGTGGCCGGGGGCTTCCGCGAGGCTGGTCGAGGGGGCGGGCTCGCCGGTGGACACGGCCATGGCTTGGCTCCGGAACGAAGAGGCTGGAGGAAGGACGAGATCGGGTGATTCCCGGACGGAGCGGATGGTATCCCAAGGCCCCGGGCGAGGGGATCCACCCTCGGGCCCACTCGACCGGGGGCTGCCGCCTCCGATTCCATGCCACCTTGGGGGATTCGAGTTCCCTTCCGCCCATCCTGAACTAGTCTGGAGGGCGGAGAACGTCCGTTCAGGGCGATCCCCATGGCCCCGTACGCGGTTCGTGCGGGGCCCCGATCGTCGAACCCCAGCGAGACGCCCCACCGGGCGGCCCTGTAGAGGAGATCCCAGAGATGACCCCACGACGCAC
>JAYZBK010000085.1:0-8545 GCA_036339295.1 Planctomycetota bacterium | reverse complement strand
CGGCTGCGGTCGATGGTCCAGGCGGAGGTCGATCGGGCGATCGCCGAACGTTCGATCGGGATGGACGAGCCACCGACCGCGGCCGGCGAGGGCGGGCCGACCGGGTTCGGCCGGAACGCCCTTGGACTCCTCGGGTCGGGGGCGCAACGGGTCTGGGGCCTCGTGCTCGGGGTGGTCGAGCTCGGACTCCTCGTCTTCCTCGTGCCGTTCTATTTCTTCTTCTTCGCGACCGCGTATCCGAAGGTCGTCGACTTCGTCCGCGAACTCGTACCGCACGAGCACCGCGACCAGGTCTACCACCTCGTGGGGTCCATGGATCGAGCGGTCTCGGGGTTCGTGCGTGGACGACTGGTCATCAGCGCCATCCTCGGGACGGTGTTCGCGATCGGCTGGCTGATCGTCGGCGTTCCCTACTCGCTGGCCCTCGGACTGCTCGTGGGGATCTTCTGTGCCGTCCCCTATCTCTCGGTCGTGGGGGTGCCGGTCGCGATCGGGCTGCTCTTCGTGGACCAGATGTCCCAGCCCGAGGCGGAACGGTACGCGTGGTGGGGGATCATCCTCTGGCCGTCGCTCGTCTACATGATCGGCCAGTGGACGGACGACTGGGTGCTGACCCCGCTCATCCAGGGCAAGGTCACCGACCTCGACCCCGTCTCGATCGTGGTCGCCATCCTGGCCGGCGGTTCCCTCGCCGGGCTCTACGGCATGCTTCTCGCGGTCCCGGTCGCGGCCTGCATCAAGATCGCCCTGCGGGAGATCGTCATGCCGGCGATCCGCAACTGGTCCGAGGGGCGTTCGAAGGACCCGCTTCCAGGCAACTGACCGAGACCCCGGGGGCGGTCAGCGCCTCTTCTTGCGCTGCTTGTAGCCGGACTTCACGCTGCGGGTCTTCGTCGAACCCTTCGTCGACATCCCGGGCATCCCCCCGGCGCCGAGCTGCCTCGCGGCCGCCATGCGGCCCTTCATCCCGAGGCCGCTCATCTGCTGGGTCATCTTCTGGACCGCATCGAACTGCTTGGTGAGTCGGTTGACCTCGTTGGGCTGGGTGCCGCTTCCCGCGGCGATTCGCCGGGCCCGGCTCTTGTCGAGGAGCTTGATCTCGTCCCGCTCCCTGGGCGTCATCGAATGGACGATGCCCTCGAGCCGGTCGAGCTGCTTCTCGTCGACGTCGAAGTCCTTGAGGGCGGATCCGACTCCGGGAAGCATCCCGAGGAGCTGCTTCATGGGACCCATGCGCCGGAGCATCTTCATCTGCTTCAGGAAGTCGTCCATCGACAGGCGACCCTTGGACAGCTTCTCGGCGAGGGCCTCCGCCTCCGCCTCGTCCACCTCGTCCCGGGCCTTCTCGACGAGGCTGACCACGTCTCCCATGCCGAGGATGCGGCCGGCGATGCGCTCCGGGTGGAACTCCTCGAGGGCGTCGAACTTCTCGCCGACGCCGATGAACCGGATCGGCGCCCCGGTCACCTGCCGGACGGAGAGGGCGGCGCCGCCCCGGGTGTCGGAGTCGAACTTCGAGAGGATCACGCCGTCGACCGCGAGACGCTCGTGGAACGCCTTCGCGCTGTTCACCGCGTCCTGTCCCGTCATGGCATCGACGATGAGCAGGATCTGGTGGGGCGTCAGGGCGGTGTTGATCGCCTCGAGCTCCTTCATGAGGTCGTCGTCGACGTGGAGGCGCCCCGCGGTGTCGAGGATGACGACGTCGAAGTTCTCCTTCCGGCCGCGCTGCACGCCCCGGCGGCAGACGCCGACCGCCGCGCCGACCGCCTTGCCGTATTCGGCGCACTGGTCCGGCTCGCCGTGGAACTCGACCTGCCCATCGCCGGGGGCACCGGCCTCGACCGCCTCGACGCCGATTCGAAGCTGTTCGACCGCGGCCGGTCGCTGGAGATCCGCGGCCACGACGAGGACTCGCTTGCCCTGCTTCTTGAGCATCGCCGCGAGCTTGCCGCAGGTGGTGGTCTTCCCGCTGCCCTGCAGTCCGCACAGCATGACGACGGTCGGCCCGGGTTCGACCATCATCAGGTGCGTGTCGACGGGCCCCATGAGATCGACGAGTCGTCGATGGACGATCTCGATCATCTGCTGGCCCGGCTTCAGGCTCTCCAGCACCTTCTCGCCGAGCGCGTCCTGGACCACCTCGTCACAGAACTCCTTCACGACGTCGTAGTGGACGTCGGCCTCGAGGAGCGCGGTGCGGACCTCCTGCATCGACTCCCGGACGTTCGCCTCGGAGATCCGGCCGCGACCGGAGAGCGAACGGAAAGCGGTGTTGAAGCGGTCGGAGAGCGTTTCGAGCATGGGCGGAAGAGGACCTCTGGAACGGGAAACGGTCGAGTATATCTGGACCTCGGGGTTGACCGCGGCCCGCCCCGGCGCCCACGATGGAGGTGTCCGGACGTCGCGACGCTTCCGAAGAACGCGTTCGTCCCGTCCGTCGTTGGGGGTGCACCATGACGCGATCGATCTTCGGCCGGCGGTCTCTCTCCCGAGTCGTTGGAATGGCGGCGTGGGGGCTCCTGGCCCTCTTGGTCGCGGGTCCCCTGGGCCCGCCACCGGCGTACGCCCAGGATCGGGGCATCGGCCGCGGCGTGGCCGAGCGAACGGACAGCATGGCCATCGCTCCGGTGGAGATCGATGCCTCGGTGGAGGCCACCGCCGTCGCGGACGGCCGGGCCGAGTCCCTGGCCCGGTTCCGGTCGGCCCTCGCCGCGAGCCTGTCGTCGGACCTCGCCGGCATGCGGAAGTTCGCGATGATCGCCCGGGAGGATCTCGATCCGGTCCTGGCGGAACAGGCCCTCGCGGGATCGGGCATCGTCGATGCGGCCGATCCGGCCACCGCACGGGCGATGAAGGTCGCGGGCGTTCGCTGGCTGGCCGTCCCGCGGATCGTCTCCTTCGAGGACATCAGTCGGACTCGTCGATTCGACGGCGTCGAACGGACGGTGGTCCGCCGGACGGTCCGCGCCTCCGTTCGCTTGCAGCTGCTCGACTCGACCACCGGCGTCGTCGGCGAGACCGACCTGGCCACGATCGAGGCGACGGAGACCGCGGACGAGAACGATCGGGCCCTGCCCGCGGGCGGCGATCCGACGAACAGCGTCCTGGAGCGAGTCGCGGCCGAGGCCGCGTCGGCGCTCTCCTGCCGACTGCTCGAGGCGTCCTATCCGACGAGGGTGCTCGCGGTGAACGGCGCGTCCATCACGGTCGACCGGGGCGACGGCGCCTGCCTGGCCGTCGGCGACCGCCGGGTCGTCTCGAGTCGAGGCCGGATCATCCGGGACCCGGACACGGGGGAGGTCCTCGGCCGGGACGAAGCCGACACGGGCATCATGGAGATCACCCGGCTGGAATCCCGGCTCGCACGGGGACGGTTGCTGGAGGGCACCGCCACGGTGGGTTCCGTCCTCCGCACGCTTCCGGAGGGAGGCACGGTGACCCTGGTGGCGCCGCTCGAGGACGACCTCGCCGGGGAGACCGGAGATGGCTCGGCGGACTCCGCGCCCGATGGCCTCTCCGGCCTCGGTCGAGTCGCCCTCGTGGTCCGGAACCAGGTGGGCCTGGACTCGTCCATCGTCGATGGCTTCCGATCGTTGGCGACGGGAGCCGTCGCCGCGACGGGCGTCGAGGTGATCGATGCCGGCGTGGTCTGGCCGGAAGGACTCGGCGATCCCCAGGGCGCTTCGGCGCTCAGCCTTTCGGAAGCGGTCGGGGCGGATCGCATGCTGGTCGTGGACCTCGCCTCGGCCGACGAGAGCGACAGCCGGGTCTCCACGCCGAACGGTGGTGATGCCACCCTGATGCGGCTCGAGATCGTCGGTGCCTGGTCGCTCGCGGAGGTGGCGAGCGGTGCCGCGGTCGCTGGAGGCATCTTCGACGGTTCGAGCGCCCAGCTGATCGCCGGCGACGGCGAATGGACGATCGACGTCCGTCGTCGGCTGGCGCCCGATGCCATGAGGGTGGCGGCGGACCGTCTCGCAGGCGACCTCTCGGACGCCCTCCGCAACGTGGGCGCTCCCACCAGCGATCGAGCGGACGTCGGGTACCTCCTCGTCGATGCGACGTTGGACGGACTCGTCGTGCCGGAGATCGAGCGGGGGGATGACGGTCGCTGGTTCGTGCGATCGACCTCCCTTCCGGTCGTTCCCGGCGGCGTCGAGGTCGAGCTCGACGGGCTGGTGGTCGGGACCACCCCGAGCCTCGTCGACGCGAGGAAGGGACCGCACGGCCTTCGACTCACCCGACAGGGCATCGAGACGTGGGGGCGGGCGATCCGCGTGACCGGGGCTTCGCGAGACGAACCGCAGGTCATCCGGGTCGGACTCCGACTCGACGAGGCGGCCCGCGCCCGCTATCTCGAGAACGCGAAGGTCGTCCAGGATCTCGAGGTCGACGCGGCGCTGACGGCCGCGCAGGTCGCGGCGATCGAGGGCTTCGCCCGGTTCCTCGAGCAGAGCGGATACCGCATCGACCGTCGGGAGTCGCGAAACCTCGACATCGAGAGCGACGAGGTCCCGGAGGTCCTGCAGTGGAACTCCTTCTGGAATCGCTGGTGAACGCCCGACCGGGCCGAACGATCGTCGTCGGGCTCGCCGGGGTGGCGGCGATCGCCGCCGGATGCGCCAGCCACAACGATCGGGCGGCCGGCTACCTCTCGGCCCTCGAGGCGGGCCGCTGGAACCGCGCCGTCGACGAAGCGGCAGCCGTCGCCCGGAGCGGGCCGGAGCGGAATGCCGTGATCGACGCCCTCGAGCTGGGCACGGTCCAGTCGGTGGCGGGGGACTGGCGGGGAAGCGACGAGTCGTTCGGCCGCGCGTGGGAACTGATGCGGTCCCAGGGGGAGCCGGGTGATCCCGGATTCCTCGACAACCTCGCCGCCGTGGCGGTCAACGAGCGGGCGGTCGACTACGTCGGACGTTCCACCGATCGGACGATGTGCGCGACGATGCGGGCGTTGGACCTCCTGGCGATCGGGAACCCGATCGATGCCCGGGTCGAGCTGAAGCGGGCCCAGTTCGCGCAGGAGGATGCCGAGGCGAGGCACCAGGAGCGCATCGAGGAGGCTCGGCGACGTCTCGAGTCCGAGGAGTCCTCCCTCTCCGCGGTGGAGTCGAGTTCGGCCTTCGAATCGGCCTCGGCGGAGGCCTGGGGCGATCTCGAGGAGCGGTTCTCCCCGTATCGAGGGTGGACCATCCCGTTCACGGACTGGCTCACGGCGGTCCTCCTCCTCGTCGACGGGTCCGGCGAAGGCGACCGGAATCGAGCGATCGACCTCCTTCGCCGGGTGGGGGGCACGATCGGACCGGTCCCGGCCATCGAGTCGGATCTCGCCCTGGCGGAAGCGTCCGGTCCCCGTGACGCCCAGGTGTGGGTGGTGATGGGATCGGGCCTCGCGCCGGTACGGGAGGAGGTCGTCTTCCGACTCCCGGCCTTCATCCCGGAGTTCCCGTTCATCGGGGTCGCCTTCCCGACGCTTCGGCAGTCGTCGGCCGGGGTGGTGCCGGCGACGGTCCTCGCCGGCGAGGACTCGGTCGCGCTCGACGTGGTCTGCGACATGGGCAGCGTCATCTCGCATGAGTTCGACGCCGAGCTTCCGCTGATCACCGGTCGGGCCATCGGGGCGGCGCTGGCCAAGGCGGCGGCCTCCCTCGCCGCGAACATCGCGGCCCGGAACAGCGGCAGCGACTGGGCGTTGGTCGGGACCCTGGTTGCGACGAACCTCTACGGCTACTCGACGACGCTGGCGGATCTCCGGACCTGGCGCACCCTGCCCAGGGCCTGGTCGGTCGCCCGGATCCCCCGGCCCGATGATGGCACGGTCGAGCTCGGCGGCGGGATCGGCGGGCACCGCGTGCCGCTTCCCGGCGACGGAGATGCGATGATCCTCATCCGCGCGATCCGGAGCGGTTCCCCGGTCGCGATCCATGCGTTCCCGCTCGACGCGTCGGCGTCCGATGCGGTCCAGGACCCCGAAACGGCCGGTCCGGCCGAAGGAGATCCCTCGTGAGCAGACCACGTCCCTTCGTGAACCTCGTGCGGCCGCTTCTCGTCGCGACGGCCTCGCTGGCCCTCGCCGGCTGCTACGCCAACACCGTCACGAGCGATCGGCAGATCACCAAGGACGGCTGGCTCGCCTCGCATGCGCGGGTTCGGGTCGTCCGGCAGACGCGGGTCAGCGACGACCTGCTGCGGATCGACGTCGAGGTCGAGAACACCCTGCCGTTCGACACCCGCTTCGACTATCGATTCGACTTCGTGGACGGCGAGGGACGCCAGTTGTTCATGCCGACGGCGGGGTTCCGCCAGCAGCAGGTTCCCGCGGGCGCGTTCGTGACGATCACCGCGACCGCGACCAGCCCGGACGCGACGGATTTCCGACTCACCCTCACGAACGCCGACTGAACCAGGCCATCACTTCCCGACATCTGGAGAATCCATGGACACCCTTCGAGCCAGCATGATCGTCCTCGCGGCCTTCGGCCTCCAGGCCGGTTGCCAGCAGAACGCCCGCGTCGTCACGGACGATCGCGACAAGATCGTCTCCATCGACCAACTCGACGTCCAGGACTGGTCGAACGCGGCGGACCAGTGCGTCCAGCAGCTTCTCGCGAGCGGGGCGCTCTCGCGGGCCCCGGTCTCCCCCGCGCGGGTCGAGGTGACCCGGGTCGTCAACGACACCACGCAGAGGGTCGACACCGATCTCCTGACCCAGAAGGTCAAGATCGCCCTCCAGCAGTCCGGCAAGGTCGTCTTCGCGAGCACCGACGCCCGCTCGGGCGAGGTGGCCGACTACCGCGACTTCAAGGACGGCGAGGATCGCCCCCGTCTTCCCGACTACGTGATCAACGGGAAGATCCTGGAGATCCGGGCCTCCGCGGGGTCGGTGCGGCAGTCGAGCTTCGTCTTCCAGCTGAACCTCGTGGACACGCGAGAGGACATCGACGCCTGGAGCGGGGAGGCCGAGGTGACCAAGAAGGGCACCCGAAACGCCCCGAACTCCCGAGGGTGACCAGGGCGGCTTCGATCAGCCGCGGTCCCCGATGAACTCGAGGAGGGCTTCCTCGTCGAGGCAGTTGATGCAGTCGGCCGTGGTGGCCCGGCCTCGGCGGGCGGTCAGCACGCCGTAGTGCAGGAAGTCGAGGTGCTCCGCGCGGTGCGCGTCGGTGTTGATCGCGATGCGGCAGCCGGCATCGACCGCGACCCGCACGTGACTGTCCCGCAGGTCGAGCCGGTACGGGTTCGCGTTGATCTCGAGTGCCGTGCCGCCTTCGAGCGCGGCCTCCACGAGGGCCTCGATGTCGAGGTCGAGCCCCTTGCGGTCGGGAATGAGGCGTCCCGTGGGGTGACCGACGATCGTGACGAGCGGGTGCCGGGCGGCGGCGCACATCCGCTTCGTCGCCAGGTCGCGATCCTGGCGAAGGGCGACGTGCGGACTGGCGACGACGATGTCCAGCATCGCGAGGATCTCGTCGTCGTAGTCGAGACGGCCGTCGGCGAGGATGTCGACCTCGCTTCCGGCGAGGAGGCGGATGCCGTCGATCCGGGCGTCGGCCTCGCGGATCGCCGCGGCGTGCCGACGGAGGCGGTCCTCGTCGAGCCCGTTGGCCTGGGCGCTCGATCGGGAGTGATCCGTGATGGCGAGGATCCGTCGGCCGCGGGCCATCGCGGCCTCGGCCAGTTCGTCGATCGAGAGCCGACCGTCGCTGGCGGTGGTGTGGCTGTGGAGTTCGGAGACGATCGCGTCGACCTCGATGAGGTCGGGAGGCGTCGTGGCATCGAACTCCCCGCGGTCCTCCCGAAGTTCGGGGGCGATCCAGGGCAGGTCGAGATGGCGGTAGATCTCCTCCTCGGTCGCCGCGGCCACGGGCTCGATGCCGCGGTCCTGCGGCGGCCCGTCCTCGCCGGGCGGCTGGGGGAAGAGCCCGTACTCGTTGAGTCGCAGGTCGCGGGCGATGGCGCGTTCCCGCAGGACCACGTTGTGCTCCTTGCTGCCCGTGAAGTACATGAGCGCGGCACCCCAGGCGGCCTCCGGCACGATCCGCAGGTCGACCTGGAACCCGTTGTCCATCCGCACCGACGACTTCGTCTCGCCGCCGACGAGCACGCCGACCACCCCCGGCTGGGTGCGAAAGGCCTCGCCCACTCCGGCCGGATCGTCGGTGACGACGAGGATGTCGATGTCGCCGATCGTGTCGCGGCCACGCCGAAGGCTCCCGGCGAACTCGATTCGACGAACCGAATCGAGCGCACGGAGGCGATCGACCAGCTCCTCCGCGATGGGGAGGGCGTCGCCGAGGCGTCGACGGTCGCCGGCCGACTTCATGAACTCGATCGACGAACGGAGGTTCTCCACCGTCTTGCGGCCCATCCGGGACATCGACTCGACCGATCCGTCCTCGAGCCGGGCCTCCAGATCCTCGATCGACTCGACCCCGATCTCCGTCCACAGTCGCCGGACCGTCTTGGGACCGAGGCCGGGAATCCGCATCACGTCCCGAAGCCCGGGCGGGACCTCGGCTCGAAGGGTCTCGAGCTCGGCGAT